>NZ_NMPS01000233.1:0-17181 GCF_002261125.1 Siphonobacter sp. BAB-5385
TTTTTCCTTTACACCGTATTCATTTTTCAGCAGGTGAACGCAAATATTTGTATCCAACAAAAACAAACTCATAGTTCTATATCTCGCGGGTTATCGTAACGAGATCTACGAATCATCGCGTTTAATTCATCCCCCGTTTCATCCCCTTCCCAACTGCCCGCCACGCGGTCCAATAGGGTAAGGGTTTCCGATTTACTCAGACTTTCCCCATGACTTTCACGGGTATAAAGCCCCAATCGTTGGGCTAACCCTTTGAACAAGGCAAAATCATGATCGCTTTGTGTTTCGATAGTGATCGTGTGTGTCATAGCGGTCCCCCTTTCTTGTCTAAAGCTGCTCCACGTCTATCTGTTGCAGAGCATGCATCCTTTTGTTCAAAGATACAATTTCCAAAGGAAGACGTCAAATCATCACCAAGTTAGCTGGTAGAAATCCTACCAAGTTACGGTGGGTATTGGGCCAAGTTAGCCAAACTGCACGTGGATAACTTTATAAGTATCTGATAATCAATGTTTTTATAGGTATTTTCCTACAAAGTTCACGTAGCCAAATCCGCTGCTTGGAAGCATATTTGCTGCTTCGGCTCTCCGCCTTTTCAGCGGAAAAGTTTGGGAACTACCGGGGCCTGAGCCTGTGAAAGTCTAAAACCCTTATTGCCCATCTCTTCGATTTTACCGATTGCGCACGGATAGTGGGAGATTTTAAGGCCCATAGAGGCACGATCTTTCTTTTCTAGCACCACCCCTACCAGCCACCCCGCAGGAAGGTCACTGACGGGCCATTTTGACCCCCTACCGTTTAAATCCCTGCCACCTTTTCCGCTGCGTGTTCTGTTCCCGGCAAACTCCTACCAAGTTACGGTGGGTATTGGTCCAAGTGAAACAAACTGCACGTGGATAAAAACGAACTCGACCCACCGCCGGGTCCCTCTTTTTCTTTTCAACAGCAAAAGGAAAATTTTTGAGAGCACAGGGAACTCCGTTTTATTCACAAATTTTCGGGGTCTACTAATAGGAATTTTTTAAGATAATAGATATATAATAGTTTGTCCCACGAAGTTACGGTAAAAATCCCACGAAGTTACGGTGGATAACTAACACCTTCTCCCACGAAGTTACGGTGGATAACTATCTATAATTGCTTCTCACTCAGAGTTTATCCACATCGAAATTCGGCTAACTCCCACGAAGTTACGGTAAGATCAAAACACCTTTTTTGGGGATTGGAGTAGGGCTGTTTTCAAATGTCCAACCGTTAGAATCATATGAAAATTTTGCATCTGGATAGGCTACCTTTACAAGCAATGCAGCATTCCGCATTTTTTCTTTGAAGTGGTCCATTCGAGCAATATCGTTGCCGAAAATCTCTTTCATAATTGTCCAATTCAAGAACAATGGTTTTTTCAGGCTATGAAGGCGGTAGGAAAGGAAAGTATAAAAGTCGATCGCTCGCACGTTGCCTTTAAGAATGAGCATATGCTCTAGAGCCACAGGAAAAGGATGTTTTTGCAGCTCGTCCCAGTAATCTAAACTTAGATGAATATGCCTGTTCCAGAGCAACATTTGTTCTGGCTGGGATTGAGGAAAGAGATCAAACCCTTTCACAATTGGCATATTGGCTTGAAGACTGCTTCCATCTGACTGTCGATAGCTTACACTAATGATGGAAGACGCCAGTCTGGCTATTTGATTTCTTGCTTGTTTTATCTGATTTCCACCATCGGTTAATTTAATTTTCTCTAGAAACTTTGTAAGGGAATCAGCCTCAATATCAATTTTATTACTACCTTGTTGTAGGGCCATTTTGTTAATAACCCCTAGCAGTAGCCTTGCTTGAGTGCCAAAAGGTACTCCTAAGAATTCTTCTTCTCCTGTACGCGGATTCTCAACAGAAACTTGCTTAATTCGGAGAGAGAAATCTCCGCTAGAGTGTTTCCAACTTTTGGCTGGAGCAAGTTTTACATCACGTCGGGGAAAGAATACATGTGCCAATGCAACAGGCATATACAGATGTTCACGCTCATCTCTCGGCGTGTTGAAGCTATCCATTACTAGCCGCATACGGCTTTCGGCATATCGGGATAGCTTCTTTTCGTTGTCGCTATCCTTGCTCATTTTCTCTTTTTCCGATCGCGTTGAATTTTTTCTTCAATGGCCTGTAAAATGTATGTGGTGCGATGCTTCGCATAATAGGATGGAAGCTTCTTCAATTCATCTTCTATGTCGCTCACCATGTTTTTAGGCATCTTCAATAAAACGGAATGAAAATCATTTTCATCCGCTTGCTTTCGATTGGATTGAGTAACGGAGCCGCCTTTCTGGATCAGGGCTTCAATCTTTTTTTCATCAGATACCGACAACGGTGCCGTTATGTCTTTGGTAACTTTTCGCGTAATACCCATGTTACAATCACAAATTATTTGGGGAAATGATTACATATATTATAGATATATGTGACATATATTACATATATCTATCTAGCCACTTTTTCTTTTTCTAAATGGCTTTTAAATATCTGATTATAAAGGGCAAGAAATTCGCTTTTAGCTTTCTCATCCTCCGGCTTTAGTTCAGTTACTCCAAGGCCATAACCCAACGCATTTGCAAAGGCTTTTCGGTTGATGATAGGAGTATCCAGAAACGTAATGATCTGCGACTCTTTCAAAATGTCGGCTGCATCGCGATTGTCTTGACTCTTTGGATCGGCTCGATTGATGACAGAAAATGCCCGCAGTTTAGAGTTTACTATTTGCATATCCGACACCAATTTTTCTACATCCCCCAATGTCCAGACATCCGCAGACCGAGGAAAAAAAGGAACAAGGTAAATATCCGTTACTGTGAGTGCGGCCCGTTGGCTGGAAGTATCACGCCCACCGGTGTCGATGACCACATCATCAAATTTTGGGGCCAGCTTTAAAATCTCGGTGCGAACATCTTTGTCCACTTGCCTAACCATTGTGTAGCCAGTCGCACCGGATTTTGCTTCTTCACGCTGTGTGTTGAACTGATAAGCAGACCCTTGTTCATCTGCATCGACAAACAACACATCCCGTCCAAGATTGGATAAATGCACTGCAATATTTGTCGCTAATGTTGTCTTGCCACATCCGCCCTTGATACCACCCGTTGTAATAATCATTTGATCTTCCTCTTTTTATTATTTGTTTATCAGGCTATTGAATTATACAGCACATATGCAATACATATATAATATATATGTATTGCATATATTTGTATATATATAAAAAATGCTTATATATATACCAAATATATACACAACATTCTAAAAGGACAGGCTTTTAACACTTTATTTAGTGATCCTTTTCAACAGTGCATGCACTGAGCAATGATGCCAGCGGCTACCGGGGCGGGAGGTAGGTATTTGTCGTCGATTCAATTCATCCCGCAATGCATCCACGGTTATAAACCCAGCTTCTCGAAGCTCTCTGATGATGGGCTGCATCTGTTTAGCAAATTCTCTGGCTTTCTGAGCATTTTCTCTTCCTCGTGCTTGCCCCATCACCCCCAGCTTTACCCCTCGCCGTGCCGCAGCACGCAACGCCTCTTTCGTTCGCCTACTGATTTGCTCCCGCTCATGCTCCGCAAAAGCGGCCAGAAGGTGTAACATCAGACGATTGGCATGCGGGTTGTCTACCGCTTTAAAATCAACGTTGCTTTCCATCAGATTCGCGATGAAAGCCATATTCCGGCCTAATCGATCGAGCTTGGCGATCACTAGGGTCGCTTTTTCTTTTCGGCACTGTTCGAGTGCGGTTTGCAACTGCGGCCGCTTGTTTTTCTTCCCGCTCTCAATCTCGGTGAAGGAAGTAATAAGCTGGTATCCTTCCCGGTGCACAAATTCGCTCACGGCGTTGGCCTGGGCTTCTAATCCTAGCCCGCTCAGACCCTGGCGATCTGTAGATACGCGATAATATGCAATGGCTGTTTTCATAAAACTGCAATCAAACCCAAATGAGTATTGTCATCTCTAGCTGGTCGCCGAGAGTCACATCAGAATGGTGAAGGAGGTTGAACGGGACGGTTGAACGAACCGTTTCATCTAATCCTAGGTGAATGAGCTTTAGCTCTTTCATCAAGCATGGCTGAGTAGGGGAGGTACGCAATCTCACCAGCATTTGATGGATTGCCGGAAAATATTCCAAGGCACGTTTGGCTTGCCCTAGCACCGACGCACTGCGTTCAGCTCCCGAAGCCTTTTGCTTGAGCACAAACGCCTGGCCTGGCCATTGGTTCAAGCGTTGAATGAGGCTTTCTTCGGTCGTACCAGCCACCTGTTGGCTGATCGATTCTAGCTCTTGTTGGGCATTATCCATGATGGGTCATTTCCGAGTTTAGTCTAATATGAACCACCGTTCACATTAGACTACTTATCCATGCAAAATATTTTGTTGCATGCCCTCATGGCGTTGCTCGTAGTAGCTACAGGCTGCAAGAAAAACAATGATTCAGATCCTGATGACAATTCTTCAACAGATGCTGATGGTTTCACATCATTTACAATGGATGGGAAACAATACCAGGGCGATGGCTTTAGCCCTTTGCTTAGTGATGTATCCAGAATAGACGTATGGGGAGTATTTCCTACTTCTTCGTCATTCTGGATCGACATTAAGTTCGCAATGCCTAATCCCAAAGCTGTGGCGACAAATATATTTCTACCTTTTTCAGAACGTCATATTGAAAGAGCTTATGTCGCTTTTTGATTCACCTATCCCGGCGATGGTTGCGAGTACAATATTCTGATTGCTCTAGTGAATTAAAGCAATCAAGAAGTTTATTATATACTGAGCTTAAATAAGCTACGATTGAGAACTTTATTGTGAGGCTTACGGCCTCCGGTATTATTGTCGGAACTTTTGTTGATCAATCTCCAAGAGATACCACAAGCACCGTTTGATAAAATTGAAGTTGCTGGGAAATACCCTGTATCATCTACATTCAACGGTCTTTCAAAACCATCAATTCTAGTTTCGTCAGGCTCTCCGTCGGCAGTTAACGTGATATTGGCTTTTAAGATATTTGTTTCTTTATTATACTCACCTTCAAGGGTAAGTATTATCAGAGTTGTGCCATTATAATCAGTGGCCTTCCCTTGAGCTGAAACTTTTCTCTTAGTTTGCAGGACTTCATCATCTTTTTCAGGATGGATCGTGATTCTCATATCGATTGCATCTGAAGATTGCTGAGTACACCGACCTAGTAATTGCCACTCACCAGATATGTCGGTAAGAATTCGAATTACCCTATATTGAGGTCCAAAGTAATCCGGCGTAATAGCTTCTTTAAAAGATAATGCACGTGGTCCCCTTTTAGGACCGCGATTTTTTTCCTGTGCATTTTTCACACATTTAAGCGACTCTTTGCTTTTGTTAGGATCACCGCATGATCCTGCACTAGTACCATTGGATTGAAAAAGAATTGCGTTAGTTCCCCCAACACCTACTAAAGCGATATGTCCGTTCCAGTAGACAATATCACCTGCTTTGAGATTGAGTTCCGTTAGTGGCCCTAGGTCTTTAACAAACAGCTTTTTGTTTTCTTTTTCAACCTTTAAAGCTTCATTCCACTTTGACGTAAGCTTTTGTTCGGTTGTATTCTCTGCCGTAAAATTCTTTATTCCTTTTTTAACTGCATTATAGACAAACCCCGAGCAATCAAGTCCAAATACTTCTTCAAAAGCGTAACCTTTCGGATTTTTACGAACAGAATAGTCTTTGTTCCCATAAGCGTATGCCAGCCCATTTGGTTGTGCAGGACAGTACTTACAATCGCTCGCACCTCCCTCTTTTTCTTGCTTTATAAAAGCACCTCTATTCATTAACCTCTGGGCTTCAATTAGCATATTAGAAATAATAGAGTTTTTTCTTAATTGTGGACCATTAAGAGTTTCATCACCTTTTATCCGACCATTTATCAAGTTTGGGTATTTCTCTTTAAATTCTTTGAGAGTCATCCCGTTAGGCAGAATAATGTTATCAAAATCAAGAACTGGAGAATCTAACTCGTCGATTCGCTCAGCTTTTTCATCACTCAAGCTTTCTTCGTTGTAGTCTTCTGCGTTTGGATCATTAATAACTTCCGTCGCTACGGGGTCAGCAGTAGGCTTACAAGAAGACATAATAAGAAATAGAGAGCATACAGCCACTAGAGTAAAAAGTATCTTTTTCATAAGGAATAAGGATAGGGTTAAATATTGTATTCTAATATACAAAAGGAATATCTATCCACACAAACTATTGACTTGCAATAAATTGCACATAAATATTTATCAAGTCTGACTGGCTCCACAGCGGAGCAATGCAAGCAGTGCCAAGACAACTATTGATTTCATGCGGTAGGGAATTAGGGCCGGATTAGCTTATGCTTGAAAAGAAAAAAAGTATCCGAAGCAAAGGGGAATGAAGCTTTTCCATTTGAAGGATAGAATCGCTGTAAATGCGTACTGGCCCGAAAATGCCCGCCTGTTGCCGAGTATCTTTTGGGCCAAGTAAAAAAGCGTGTCCATATGGGAAGAATATTGAAGATCTACCGTTCCCTGGCGTTTATTACCCTCACTATGGACATTTACTTTATTGTCTTTGGTAAATTCGATTTCTTTAAAGGTAGTTGCATGTCTATGCCCGCCCTTTATTAAAATCTGCAAAAGCTGTTCTCGGATTTCAAAGTTTGGCTTGAAACGCTTGTTTTTGCTTTTTGAGTAGTTCAAAATCTGATCCGTTACTCTATTAGCCTCTTTATCCATTGCCTCTAAATCATATTTCCACTTGCCAACGAGCCATTGTTTGCGAAGGGCAATAGAATCGGCGATAGACTTAGATTCTATTATATTAGGGATAGATTGGCAGGTAAAGAAAGAGAGTGAGATCATCAGACCCAGGAGGGCAATAGGGAAATTTTTCATACGAGAGAAAGGTTTAGCTTAAGGATTTTGTGATATTTACCTAAATCATGTCTACTGCCGCGCCGTCGTCCAAAGAGTTAGTTCTCTTGTTTTTTCTTGCCCGGATAGCAGCAATTGCATTAGCAACTCTAGGTTGATCCTGGCGAATAGTTTCTAATATCTCAGGAGTTTTCTCTACTTCCCTCATGGTTTCATAAAGCGTTTGGCTGATCTGTTTAGCTTCATCAGTGGGTTGCCCCAGCATCGCCTTTCGCCAAGCTTCGCCCTCAAGCATTTGATCCCGTAAATTCAAGATAAAATTTCGGCTTGCCTCATGTCGCTCTCCTGTCACTAAGTTTAAAGCCATGAAGGAAAGCATCAGCCAGTATCCTACAGCAGTTTGCCCCATACTGAATGCCATCAGCATACAGATAAAAACTGTCAAGGGTTCAATAAATCTTTCAGTGAAGGTTTCATAATCCCTCAAAATTGGAAAGCTCTCTTTGATGCGTTTGGCGTATTCATCCGGCAGAAACTTAGCAACAAAGAGCAAGGCTTTTTCCAGTCCCAAATTGACTACCCTAAAGAAGAACTTTCCTATAATCAAAAGCCAGCTTTTGCCGCTGGCATAGCTATGCTTTGCAGAACCTATGATGTTACGAACCCAAATAGTGACAAAATGAAGCAGGCCAATAATAAAATACCATTTAGTAACGCTACCCATCCGGCTTTCGACGCGTACGGTGTAATCCCCCCCACCTCCAAAGGAGGGAATGAAGCTGGTAAACACGCTAAATAGATAGCCAATTAATTGGATAAAGAGGAGTACCAACAATCCAGCAATAAAATTTGATTTTGTGTAATAACGTTCTCCAAAATCTCTGCGAAGTAGTGTTTCAACTGGCACACTGCACCAACGCAGAAAATAGTTGACCATGAAATATCCAGGAATGAAGCTACCCCACGCCTCTCTGCCTCCAGTAACGTCACGAGCTTTCGAATTCATTGTGTAAGTATTTAGTTTGAAAAATCGCTTTAAGAACCTGCGCAACAATTGTCGCGCAGGTAATGACGGCTTTAATCTTTGGAGAACACCTTTTGAACTCCATAGGAGACCTGTCCCGCTGTGCCCATTGCACTAATCACTGCAAAGAGAGTCCCCCCACTCATGACTGTGCCTACACCGACTAACGTTGTAAACAGGACGCTACGAGCAACGCTACCGCCCTCACGCTTATCCCTACACGTTTGACAATTACACTGTGCCATTATGCTTGCATTTTAAGATCCAACAACCATAGAACGCTCCCATGAATGCCCCAGGATCCGTTAGCATTCACTAAAGTGTAACTCTGTAAACAAACTGGTTGTCAATCAAATACCCAGTTTGTACTTGCTACGATCCGAAATTAAGCTTCACATCTTTTCGTAAATTATTTCTGGGATAGCATTGAATTACTAGATACTTTTAGGAAGTATTTATTACTTTACTATATTGTTCTGAACAGTTTATAAAAACTAGTTAACTACTCTGATTATCAAAACATTAAACTTCTTGATAATTGATATATGTATTAGAATAGTACAAATAAAAATATTCTGATATTATACCAATATTTAAAATTTAATTTTGAAATATTTCTTTAATAGTTATTATTATTACACATGAGACACAATTGACGTTACATTGTATTGATAGAATCAGAGCAATTAAGGCCGAATTAGCTACGGTTCATGGTCAAGAACATATTCATGAAATGATAGGGGATCCGCCTGACCACGGTGATGAATTAGATCATCTCATTCGCGATATTGTGGTGTTTGCATATGAAGCTGGTCGCTCTGCGGAAATTAGAAAGGTATCTGAATCTGGTTGGCGAAAGCGTGCCGATCTGGCTGACCGGCAGGCAAAACAGCTGGAACCAGTCATTAAAGCAATAATCCGATCTGGGAAGGAATTTAATCCAGAAATCGCTGATGAATTAAATTGGCGGGGAATCAAAACACGGGGTGGCAACGAATGGGCTGTAAGCTCGGTACGAAAGTTGCGCCTACGGATCGAAAAGCTTAATAACGATAAAAACTCTCCTTCAAGAGAATGAAAGTAAATTCTGGATTATACGACAGACTCTACAGAAAAGTTTTCAGAAAATATTCAATAGAAGAATATGGGAAAGAGTATCCAATTAAGTTCCCAAAAATATGGACTACCCAGATAGATGCTCATAATTCAGCCAAATACGATCACAGAGTTATTGAACTGTTTGAAGTTGAAAGTCCTCGTTATTTATATACGAAATACCTAGACTCAAAAAAATATCCAGAAATTGAGTTTCAAGACCAGAGTTTATCAAAAATGATTGAATATCTGGGCTTTAAAGCCCAGGCCTATCTCAATTACGATACCAAAGCTAAGCGATTATTAAATGACTTTGAAGCCTCTTTGAAAGAAGAGCTAGCATCACTTGAACATAATACACGTGTTCCTAAAAAGTTAAGACATATAATCGAGCACCTAATGGAAGGTACTTGGTGGTTTTGTTTTAGAGGGCATCGCGTCGCAGCTGACTCTATCAACTCTTGGACACTAGTGTACAATGTCATGGAGTTTAAACAAACTGTAGATCAAAAAATTAGTGTCTCTAAAATCAAGAGAAATCAAAAGGAACGTTATAAAGATACCTTTGGGTTTATCGATTTTGACGCATCTACTAGCCGAACCCTAGCTATTAATCTTTTTTCTGAATCACTTAAGGAGCATTGTCACATCAAGCTAAATATTGAATTACATGGTGATAAAACGAAAAAAGAACTTTTTCTAGGAGAATACATTCAACATGAATATGATGGCCATATTTCCAGTGGATCGGCCATACTTATCAATACCAAAGCACGTTTAGATGCTGATGAAGAGTCTGAGCTGATAGAACACATACCTGGACACTTCTCTATTCCAATCAATGCAGATTTTAATAATCTCAACATAGCGACACCGTTCAAACATATTGCTTTCTATTTTCATGATAAAAATCTCAATTCCAGGCGAACAACGAATCACCTTATCTTTCAAATTTCTGAATTACTTGAATGGAAAAGAAAGCGATCTGAGTAGTTATTGCTTGAAGCTTGTTCGTAGAAAGATAGGAGCATTTTTTAAATCACGGTTATTAGCCCATACTCTCCCATTTTGAAAAACAATACCTTCGACAATATTCTCGTTAGCTGGTCCACCTTTTAATAAACGAGAAAACTCTTGCGGCGGGCAATCATAGTCGAACGATTCACTCTGGCTGTTCCCAAAATTTAGCGTTTCCCCGCCAACGGATTGAGAAATGCCTTGTCGAATCTGCCACCTCCGACCGATGACTTCTGAGGCATGATTGTTGGTTTCTGGATCACTGTTGGCGTGCCAGATTTTTGTTTGTAGGTTTCCTACCAAACTATTTACCCGGTCACGGCTACCTAATTCAGCGAAATAATTGGGGAGATTTTGGGTAAGATACACTGTACAAGCCCGTGAGCTACGGGCCGTGGCTTGAAAGTGCATGTCGTAATCAGTGATAAAATTCTGGGCTTCATCACACCAGAGAAAAACAGGTCTGGGGAATTGATTGATGTCGCGCCTCTCTATCGCCTGTTGCCACATATATTTGTAAACGAGCTGAGCCGCCCTACCAGCATCCCCAAATTCTTTAACGGGTATATTCAGAATAATAACAATGCCTTCTTGACTTAACTCCGGATAAGCTATCGCGTCCTCATTTTCGGGCACTTCGCAGAAGAGCTGCCTAAATGGCCGCCGCATCAAGCAGTCAGCAGTCGTGGTAAACATGGAGATGATACCGCTACGAGTGTTCGGGCTTAAGGCCGGAAATTCTTCCAGCCAATAACTAGAACAAGCATCAAAATCAAAGATTTGCCACTGATCTATTTCCCCGCTTTTCTTTTTTAAGTTGCACGCAAGCAGAAGTCGAAAGCACTCACTTTTTTCTTGCCATTCTCCATTGCTTAATTGTTCCAGGTTTAACGGAGCTGATTGCACAATACGGTACATCATGGGTACTGAAACGGTGCCGGTTGCAATCATACAAAGATCAACAGCATTCCTGATAAGCTGCTGCATGGCACTAGCCCAGTATGGATCGCTTCCTCCGTTGCTGTTCCGGCGACTAATTGCCTCGTAAACGGTCATGAATAAACGCACTAAATTTTCGGTATAGCCAGATCCTTCGCCTTCGCGGGTCGTCTCATAATGCAAGAAAGGAAAGACCCAGTTCCCGGACCCGTCGAACACCAGTAAACTATCTTTTCGCCCAGTCTCTTTGGCGTAACCTTCCCAGGTAGTTAATTCGTCTTTCTTGGCACAAAGCACCAAACCGCCAAACCCAGCTTTGAGATAGGCACGAGCCAAGGCAGCACCGCTGCCAGAGGTTTTCCCAGAGCCAATGCCGCCAAAAATTTGTACGCCTTCACAGGCTTGACGCACTGTAAAGGCGTATTCTCCATTAAAGCGATAAAGCACTTGATCCAGGGTAAGCTGCATCAGCATTATAATTAGTTATTATTCTCTCAAGCCTAATATTTCAATTGTAACACGAGCATGCTTTTTATCCGTAAAAACATGCTCTTTACCTATACCAAGAGAATCCAGCTCTTTTTCAAAAGAACCTACCCCATAAAAAAGCTGCTCATCGTCTTCAGCACCTAAGAATTTCAAGTAAACTTGTAGGAGAGCAGAAGAAATATTTAATACAACCCCTGCTGTAGCACCTGTTACTAGAGTTCCTACTGAATTTATTATTGATTTCCCTTCGTCACTATTTAATGTTTCATTCAAAGCTTTAGCAAACTCTCTTCGACGCTCCTTGCTTCTCATTACAAGCACATGGAAATCTAAGAAATTAGGTACACTGTTGAAAGTACGTGTTATAGCAATTCCAGGATCCAAAATTGGAAGCTTTTCGCGATCTTTAATGCCTTGAAACATGTGAGGTAATGAAAATTCTATTGGATTCTGACTTTGCCCATTGGCTACTAAAACGATAGGATATATATCTGCTCTTTGTCCAAATGGTCCCTTACGACCATTTTCAATTATAAATATCTCTTTAATTCTTACTACTACACCAGTAATTCCTTCTAGATTATCTGGCGTGTTGATAGCTGTAACAGCAGAAAAAGCTTGGTGAACTAAATCGCTAGGAAGTACTGCGGAAATAGCAGATTCAAGCGTCTCTCTTGAATTAACAACAGAATCAAATCGAAGTATCATAATTAAAAAATTTAGATTTTTTGATTTATAAATACTATTAATTTTGATGAACGAATATTGAAATTAATCTGATTTAATTAAAAAATATAGACATCTTTTAAGCCTCTGTACCCATAAATAGTAATATAAACTATGTGTTCTGCTTCCGAGTTGCGGAGCAACTCCTATACGTGCACTTAAACCGCGCACTTAAACCGCGCTACAGCCCATGCATGCCAATTTGCATATGAATGCCATTTCACGCAGTGAAGGCCGTAACGCCGTGGGTGCGTCAGCCTATCGCTCCGGCTCCGCGGTCACCTACCGTTCGGCGGTGGCCTGTGCGGCCTACCGAGCTGGGGAAAAAGTAAAGGATGATCGTTACGAAAAAACGCACGACTTCACCCAAAAGCACAACGTGCTGCATACAGAGATTATCACCCCCGATGGAGCACCGGAATGGATGAGAGATCGGGAGAAGCTTTGGAATGGCGTAGAAGCGGGTGAAAAAAGAAAGGATGCCCAGCTCGCCAAAGAAGCCCTGTTGGTGCTGCCCCGTAACTTGACCATCGAGGAGCAACGCAACGTGGTACGGGGGTTCATCCGGGAGAATGTGACTAGTCGCGGCCTGGTGGCGGATTATGCCATCCATAGCCCAGAGGCTTCCGACGGACAGCGTAACCCGCACGCCCATGTGATGTTTACTCTGCGGCCCGTGGATGGCGAAGGCTTTGGCAAGAAGCTCACTGGCTATAAAAACGGGGGCCTCGATGGTGTGGAATTTCTCCAGGACATGCGATTATCTTACGAGCGGTTGCTCAATGAGGCATCGGAAAAAGCCCGCTTGGAAATTCGCTTCGAGCTGGTGCACGAACGCGAGCGATTACCCGAACGCCGAAAAACCATCAGTGCCAAAATAGAACAGCCTGACCGCAATACGCCTGTGCAAATCTGGCATATCGAAAAGCGGGGTGAGTCGACTACGATCGGCCCCGCCCGTCGCAGAGCTGAGCATCTCTATCAGGCCGGAATGGCCCAGCAGAGCTACCACCTGTTTAGCCAGCTCAGCTACCATGCAAGCCGGGTGGTTGACCAAGTGCGGGATGATCTCGCCCATAAATACTATGAAGTGATGTATGGCCCCGAACACGCCTACCCAGAAAATGCTACAGACCATTTTAAACCGTGGGAGCATGAACGATAGAAAAAACCCACTCGATGCATTGCAGCCCCAATCAACCTTGCTTCAGCCCGCAACCCAAGCCAGCGGCCAGGACGACGAAGACACGGGCAGTTACCAGGCCCTGCTACAATACCGGGGGAAAGGCAAGAACCCCCGTTTTCGGGCCATTGACCGCGAAGGCCGCATTTATGGCTTTGGCTATGCCTATGTGATTGGCTGGAAGTATACCCCGCCGGATACGCTATCCATCTATACCACGGCCCAAATGATCGTCCTCACGGGCCGGCATCTGGAAAAAGTTGAACAGGCTTTGCTCAAAGAATCAGTGAAACAATTGCGGGAATTTGACCCGAAAGCCAATATGCCCCTGCCTCCCTCCGATGAGCCATTGATTCAGAAAATGACCGTACAAAGTCAGTTTCCAGCGTAAAGCGAAACAGGTTCTTTAGACTAGCAACACAATAGCTCAGAGATAGAGATAGCTTTATTTAGTAGTAATAATAAAGGCTCTCAAGATTTTGAGAGCCTTTATACTTCACGGGAAAGGTCACTGATGGCAGGCTTGATCTCACATATGTTTAAAAAACTCATATAGATAGGCCGCAACCAAGGCAAAGAATAAATCGTTGGTAAATCGATAAATTTTTGCCCTTAACTCTTCCCAAGTGAACGGAGGAATTACGTAAGTAGACATGAGCATTAGCGATTATAGGTGATACCATATTACTAACTTTACTCCTTCTTACTACACTCACTATTATGTTAACTTTTGCCGATCAACAACAACATAACTAGCATCATTTTTTATAGTTCCCCAAAATGAAAATATTTGTTGTATTATATAATAAAAGTTAACAGCTGTATTTTTCTTAAATTCCCTGGTATTCAGAGAATTTAGTTTCATTTTCTTGTTAAATTCAGTAACAGATGTAAACTTTATTACCCTTTTAACGTTTTGGGTTAAAAGAGTATCCATTTGCGGTAAAATAACCTAAATAATCACTAGCATGTTTGAAGAAGAAAACGAGGTGCTAACCTGCGAGGCTAGTCCTGAAGAAAACGATCGAATATCTGGAGCGAAAGTGGATGTTATGCCTGATGAGAATGAGAAGTTGGAAAAATTTCGGAGAAAGATCGAAGAAGAAGGGTACCAATACGAAGTTTTTCCATCCCTTTCCGAAGTAGCAAAAGCCATCAAATTGAATATCCCCGTTAATGGCATTGATATTTCAGAAAAAATCAATGATTCAAACTTTCGTTTTCTGACCGAAGATAATCCAGAACTAAGCTATGAGCTAAGTGAAGCTTTTTCTATATCTTCTAGTCAAACCTATGAAAAAGGATATGATGAAGGGTACGAGAAAGGGCTTGAAGATGGAAAAGTTCGAGAAAAGCAGATTTCAGAGGAAGCAAAAGGAAAAAGTCTAGCAACACGGATTGCTAAAGCGAATGAATTTGCTTTAAAACTGAAAAAGAAAGTAGATGAGCTAAAAGAAGAAGAGCATGTAAGCACCTATAGGGACATCATTGATGTCCTGAATCGTAGGAAGATCCCTACGGCACAAAATAAGATAGGCTCTTGGCAGCTCAAGACACTTCACGACACCCTAAAACGAGCCGAAAGATTAGAAGAATTGGGGATGACCCCATAACTAAAATCTTCCTGAAGCCCTTGACATTAGGTTAGGGGCTTTTTTATTTCTTGCCCATAGAGGCACGATCTTGCCTATTAAGCACCCACCCCACCGCCCCCCCAAAGAAAGGCCTGAACGAGCCAATCTGACCCCTACCGTTCTAATCCCTGCTCCTTTTTCCGCTGCGAATTCTGTTCCGTGGTGTGTTGGCTTGATGCAACGACACGATCCACCGCATTGGGCGTTTCCTTTGGGGCCAATCCGGGATTAAGTTTTGGCTCACTGGTATCGATCTCCGAAGCTCGCCGCGGCGGAGCTTGCGGGTCATAGTTCGATGGCGTTAAGGCCACATTTTGGTTCTTGAGTTCAACCCTGGTATTTTCTAATTCCGCCCGCTTTTCAGGGGCCATGTTCTTGAGAATATCATCAAGTTTGTTCGCCATTTCAGAAGAAGTTTATTCTTCTGAAAGATACCCCATTTTTTGCACATTGAGGCAGGCTTTTTCATCAAAAACCAACGGTTCAAAGCCATGTTCTCTGCTCAGTCGATTGACGGTTCTTAGCCCTTTAAGGTTTGTTTCACTGGGTAAACATAGACCCGCATTCACCCGATTGATTAGATCGATTGCGTCCAGCCGGAGCTGATACACCGCTTCACGCTCCGTCAGATTCTCGAAGCTGTCAATGCGGGTGATGGGGAAGGCGAGAATATGGTTACTCATGGGGGCATGATACCATCGCATGCGGGGCAGTTTATGCGAAGATTTCGTGACAAATGGAGCGTAGGAATTGTGATGAAAGAAGCCTAGAGCGTTCGGTTTCCTCGCTTGCGGTGCATGGCCTGCAAAGCGTCGTTGAGATCGACATGGGGGGCGAATGTATCGCTGTAGGATACCACGGCCGGGCCTAGCTCGGCTTTGAGCTGCTCCGTGCCTTTTTGGCCTGCTGGGTTGTTGTCCAGGTAGGTTTTGATTTCCGGGTAGGGATGGGCTTTCAGATATGCCACTGTTCGGGCATGAGAGGAAAGCGAATGCATGATAATGGCATCCTCGGGCAACTGCTTTTTGCCCTGCATCACCAGCAAGGAAAGAAAATCCGTCATGCCTTCAAAAAGGCACACCGACTGGCGGATCGGATTCGTGCCTGGCACTACGGAAATATCGCGGGCAAGGATCGCCGATTTAAATTTGCTCGTGGGCAGTGCCACCCGCACTTCATAACCACCGGATTCGTTGAGCATGCCAAAGCCATAGAAGGGCTTCCCCACGGCTAAATTCCGGTATCGCACTTCCAGCAGATACTGCTTGGCTAATTCCGCCGGAATATAGCGTTCCTGAGTCAAATAAAACAGGATTGCCGGGCTGGTAATGGGGTGGGCCGAAATCAGCTCCAACTGACGATCGGCGGAAAAATTTTCGACCGCTTCGCGGTGCTGCTGTTGAAAAGAAAAAAGATCGGGTGTGTTTTCCGGGTGGCGTTGCTCTTTTACCCTTGAAACGGGATGGCAATCTAAGAAAGCCAAGGCTTCCCGCACCGTCGTCACATTGGCGTATCGCATCGCAAAATCGACCACTGTACCCCCACGGTCGGCGAAGTCGTTCCAAATCCATTTGCCGCCTAAAAAGGAGGTGTGAAAGGAAGCGGTGGTTTCTTCTCGGAAAGGCGATTGGTACCACAGCTCTAAGCCGCCTTTGGTGACTTTCACCGGGGAATGGCCGAGCCGGGCCAGAAGATCGGGTAAGGACAGTTTTTTGGCGTCTTCGCTGTTCATTGCGGGTTGGGTCGGCCCTCTAAATCATTGATGGGATGCTGCTCCTTCTCATTCTCTCGCATCATCAGCTATCAATCCAGTTTGCTATCTGGATGCCCTCCAAGTTTTGAAAATCACGAACGTTTCGTGTGACCAAGGTTAATTGATGAGAAATAGCGGTAGCACCAATAAGTATGTCTAGGTCGCCAACAGGCCTACCAATTCGACGCAATGTGGCTTTCTGGCGTGCATATTCATGCAGAGCATTGCTGATGGATAAAACTCGACCAGAGAAGAGTAACCGAAGATTTACAAACCGCTCCATGTTTTGGAATCGCCTGGTTGGTGCACTATTTTCAATGCCATATAGCAATTCCGCTAAAGTGATTTCGGATAAAAAGCAGGATTCGACACCAATATCCGCTATTTTTTCCTTTACACCGTATTCATTTTTCAGCAG
>NZ_NMPS01000234.1:0-26753 GCF_002261125.1 Siphonobacter sp. BAB-5385
TATATTATCTATTAAAGGCATGTTCGGTTAACATGACTCATGCTTTCTTTTCCTGTTGCATAACCAGTTTTATGTTGAATTGATTCAAACCTAAGTTAGTTATTGCAATTAAACGATCGTTTTCTGTATTCTGCCAAACATTCCATTTTTATCGATACCCGATGGGTGAAATCATTACAAATTGGCTTTTACGAAATCAAATTACAATTAACCAAACTTGAGCTGATTTTTCTGTAAAGCTGAAAGGTTTTATCTCCAGTTGATAGGCGTTAAGTAAGACCCTTAATAATTTATTGACATTAGATTGTTTAGTTTGTATTTTATAACTACAACAAAATGTGCGTTGTGAAAGATTATAAACCGGGGTAACGTATCTTTTTCTTCATACTATTGATTCAACGGCCTTTAGTCTCGTATGAAAAAAGTAAGTAAGCTCGTATGAAGATAATCTCAAACTGGAAAGCACCATGGCATTGTAGTTTTCCTGTAAAAGGTAATGACAGAGAGAAACCAGGAACTAACCTCAATAATCGATAAACTATAAGAAGGGAAGTTCTACATAAAACGTACTGCCCACTCCCGGACTGCTCTCTGCCCAGATTTTACCACCGTGTGCCTCTACAATCTGTTTGCAAATTGATAAACCGAGGCCAAAAGTCTGTTCTCCCGCAGTACCCACTCGCTTGGCGGTTGTGAAATCATTGAAAATAGTCGTTCGTATATCTGCTGGAATTCCTATGCCCTGGTCCATGATGGATAAAACCGTACTATATTTTTTATGCTGGATGTTGATACGAATAGATTGGTTAGTGTACGAAAATTTTATAGCATTGGTTACTAAATTACTGACTACCCGCCAAATTTTTTCGCGATCTAATGAGATTAAAACAGGTTCGAAAGTAAATGCAATGGTTTGACTCTTTTCTGCTGCTTTATGGCTCAACATATCCACGCAGGACTGAACGACTTCTTCAAATGAAACAGATTCTTTTTTAAGGGATATACCTCCGGAATTGTTATATAAAATTTCAGAAATCAAGGAAAGTGCTTTGCTAGATGATTCCTGAATAATGGTCAGAATTTGCTTTTGATGATCAGAAGGTTGTTGTTCTACAAATAATAATTGAGAAGCTGAACTCATCGCTCCGATGGGATTCCTTAGATCGTGGGCAATTAATTTTAGAAATTTTTGATTTTGGTCCTGAGCTCCTTCCAAAGCCTGTACGGTATCTTCTAAAACAATATTTTTTTGTGCAATTACCTGATTGAAGGAAATCAATGTTGCGATATTTTTACGGGTATTACGTGCGTTTTTCCAAACCAGGAGCGTGATAATGGCTAAGGATAAAGCTACTAAAATGGTTAAGCCCAGAATTACATTTTGTTGCTTTTGTTTTTCTTCGGATAAACGTATCTGGTGCTGCTGCTCTATTTGGGCTAATATTTGACCAACGTCGGTTTTGTTTTCCGCTCTGGCTGCTAAGGTATGTTTGTATTGCATTTCTGCATATTCCAGAAGTTGTTCACTGGCTTCCCTGTAACGTTGCTTTCCAGATAAAACTCTACTGTAAAAGCGTTGCCAATAACTGAAAATTTCCGGATTAGGCTTGTGTTTCAGACCTTTTTTAATAATAGCCAATTCATGCGAAGCTTTATCGTATTGCTTTGTGTTTATGTATAATTTACTTAGGGCAATTCGTGTAGCTTGAGAATTATCAAAAGCATATGCCGTTTTGTCGCCCTCGGTTAGGCATTGTTTAAAAATAAGCTCAGCCTTTGCCGAATTATTGGCTAAAGCGTACGCTTCCGCCTGATTACTCATCACTACAATGCGGGAATAATCTATAAAATCTTTGTGTTCAGGAAAATACTTCTGACTGGAGTTGATAAAATCTAACGCTTTCTGATAGTAAAATTGGGCACTGTCTAACTTATTGAGATACATATAACTTACACCAATGTTATCTAAGCAACCTTGCTTTTCGATAAACATTAATTCAAAATCAGCAGAGTCCTGACAGTAGGAAAGTTCTTCATACTCTTTTTCCAAAAATCAATGGCCTGATAATAATTGCCTTCCTTGTAAGATACATTCGCAATACGACTGGAATAACGACTGTATTCACAAACTTCATTCAACTCGGTTAGGACAAGTTTTCCATCGTAGTAACTTCGGTAGGCATTCGAGTAATCTCGCTTGGCTAGTAAATCATCTCCTTTCAAAAGTAAAGCCTTCGCATATTCTTTCGGATACTTTTTTTGTAAAGTAGTAGGAGAAAGTAAGTGGATAATACTATCCGTATAAAAACTCGAAATAGTTGCGTGTACAGAATCTCGTTGACTCAACGAACGCATGTGCGAATAGTAGGTGGTTTGATCAATAGTACTTACAAAAGGAAGGGTATGGAAAAGAGAATCATATGTATGTACAGCCTTATTAAAACCTATGGTATTGAACTGATGATCAATCGAGTAATACCATGTATGCATTTGTTTGGAATGATCTCCTTCGTTAGAAAAAGTACAGCTACAGGTAATGAAAGTCAAAAAGAAGAACGCAGGGGTAAAATTAGTTAACAGTTTACGTAGTATATGCAAAATAATATAAGGAATCATGCTATAAATAACAAATAATATTGGATAGTTTTTACAAAGTAATCAAATTACCTTATAGCTGACTCATGTTTGATTAATAATATTGAATCATAGGTATTTATGCTTATTTTAATATTAGTATTTGTGCTTAATTTTCGATACTTGCTTTAATTTAGAAGGTTTTAGAGTAGCATCGATGAATTCAATACTCAAAAAATGTAAAAATAACTATGGCACGTTTATTACCTTACAAGCTATTTTATATAAATGTCTTTACTTTAACTATTTACTGAAATAGAATCCTATAAATAGTTAACTTATTAAATCACTAATAAGCTATAAATCCAATAAAAGAATACAGGTTTTAAAAACAGTGTATCGAGGACTTATTCCTGATAGTATTTGCAAATAAAATGGGAAGTATAGAATAAGAAAGGCCATATCCAAGTCAATACCTAGTGAAGCTTAGGTAAACAAAAGTGAGACTGATCGTTTGGATCCGTTGACCAGAATTGTTGTCAGAATAACTTTTTTAGGCAAATAGGACTTATATAGTCAAACAGTCTTGTACTCAAAAATCCCTGTATTCTCAAACACCGGGTTATTGGATTATTTAGTTAACGATGAATCTTACTCAGCAAACCATTCTCATTACCGGAGCTACCTCTGGCATCGGCCTACACCTGGCTGGCAGACTCCACCAAATGGGCAACCAGGTGATTGCCTGCGGCCGTAACCAGCAACAACTTGATCAGTTAGCGGCTGAACACGCGGGAATAAGTACCTACTTAGGCGATATCACCGACGAACAGCAGCGTCAGGAGCTGGCGGATTGGGCAACGACTCATTATCCAACGCTGAATATCGTGATCAATAATGCGGGGATCATGCAGCAAGTGGATCTTACGCAGCCGATCGATCCAGCGAAAGTCATGACCGAGCTGGTAACCAATCTTTTAGCTCCCATTCACCTGGGTGGGCTGTTCGTTAAGCACCTCCAGGAGCAGTCAGTAGCTGCTCTGGTCAACGTAAGCTCTGGGTTGGCGTTTACGCCTCTGGCAAGCGTGCCGGTGTACTGTGCCACGAAAGCTGCGATGCATTCATTTAGTGTTTCGCAGCGTCACCAGCTACGGGATACATCCGTACGGGTATTCGAAATCATTCCCCCAGCCGTAGGTACTAATCTGGGGCACCAGGACAATTATGACAACAGCAAGGACCAGTTGATGCCCATGGACGACTTCATTAACGCTGTAATAGATGCCCTACAGACGGATACCTACGAAGCCGCCATTGGTGCAGCGGAGTACCTGCGTCAGCAACGGGACGCTGTATTCAGCCAGATCAATCCGTAGGTAATCAGGGGACAAGGATTGTAAAGAGACCGTATTCAGAAGAGGTTGTAACAGATCTGTGTCACCATAGAGCCTGTTCTATGGGGACATAATTTCCTGATATTTAGAATACTCGATGACTTTGTTAGTGGGGCAGTAGTTTGATGCGGTAAGGTTCTACCCGACTCTACGATCAGATCACACGAATCCTGGTTAATAACGTCTACTCTGGCCTGTACTCGAAATTTCCCGGTAGAAACGAGTCGGGTAGTGGCAGCGATTATACTTTGTACACAAAAAGGTCTTAAAGGTATGGCTCTGTAAAATCGTTAGATTTTCCAGCTCAACATTCTGGTTTCAAGAAGATAAAGCACGGTATAAATAGAACATTTCCGCTGAGCCGATTATTCTTTTCTAATGGAAAATCGATAACTTTTTCATTCCAAACGGGTTATCCGATTAACGCCTAAGTATTCTTGCTCTGTTGATGTTATCTGCTAATATCCCCCCCTCCATCCTTTTAGCTTTGAACGCTGCCAAACTAGGAACATGGCATTGGGATTCGAGTACTAAAATCTTGCATGCTGATGCGTATGCTCAGCAATTATTAGGTATTGCAGCCCAAGCCGATGGTCAGATGTTCCTTAAATGCTTCCAGCTCAGTTCTCAGAATCAGGTGTATTCGCTTTTCGAGCAGGCTTCACGGGAGGCATTGGAAGTTGATTTTACTGTTCAAAGGAGTGGGGAGGCCGGTCAGTGGGTTCGTTTGTGGGGAAGCTCCGGGCGGGAGGACGAAAGCGTAGTACTTCGGGGCGTCGTTCAGGCCGTTGCTCCACCGGCTGATCTGACTCGTCTGGATCCGTTACAGTCATTCTTTGAACTATTGGATGATTCTTTGGTGGGCCTGGCTTTGCTCGATGGAAAAGAGCTTACGTACCTTCGGGTCAATGCCTGCTATGCGGCATTGAAAGGAAAGACGGCGGAAGAACTTCTGGGGAAGTCATTCCCGAGAACCCTGCCCCAGGGGGAAGTCCTTGAGAAAAGCTTACGGCAGGGCCTTTCTTCCGGGGTGGCTCTGCGGGTCAAGGAAGTAGAGGTGCCGTTGCCCCCCACCGAAAACCGTCCGATCCATTACATAGACCTTACCTTTCAGCCTCAATGGGATGAGGCCAGGCAGGGATACACACAGATTCTGGTTATCGCTACGGATGTGACCGGGCAGGTACACCTGCGAAAGGAACTGGAGGCTCAAAAGGCTCAGCTTGAACAGGTCATTCAATCGGCTCCCGTATCCATTGCCCGCCTGATTGGGCCAGACTTCCGACTCTCTACCGTCAATCGGGCTTTCATCGAAATTGCTGGTAAGGGTCCTGTTTCATTAAATACACCCCTCGTCGAAGTAATGCCAGAAATTGAAGGGCAGCCTTTTCTGACGCTACTTGAAGAAGTATATACAAAACGGGAGGTTTTTGAGCAAAAAGCACTGCCGGCCTGGATCTTGGAAAAAGGTGAGGTCCGCCACAAGTTTTTTAATGTGTGCTATGCTCCTTTACTACAGGAAGATGGACAAAGTTACGGAGTCCTTTGCTTTTCCATTGATGTAACGGATCAGGTAAAGCTGCAGAAGCGAATCGAGCAATCGAGTCAATCCCTCCAGAATGCCGTGGATCTGGCCGAGCTCGGTACCTGGAACATTCACGTGGAAGAAAAAATCCTTTCTTTTTCCCGCAGTGTTACCCGCTGGATTGGCTTTACATCTGCCTTGACGTTCGAGCAAATTGATTCCATGGCTTTGAACGCGAAGATGTTGGAAGAAGCCTATCGGCAAGCGTTGTCGCTGCAGGGCGAGCGACGGCTGGAAGTGGAATTTGAAATAGTCAACCCCCGAACCCAGCAAACCTATACGCTCTATGCCCTGGGAAACACGCATTTTAACGATCAGGGCCGGGCTACGCATATCCGTGGTTTTGTGCGGGATGTAACCCCTGAGCGAAAGATGCAGCAAGTGCTGGAAAGCAAGGTTGAAGACCGTACGCGGGAGCTGGCCACTTCCAACGAAAACCTGCAGGCCAGCAACGAAGAACTGGTACTAACCAACGAGTACCTGAGCCGCTCGAACGAGAGTTTGGAGCAATTCGCCTTCGTTGCCAGTCACGATTTGCAGGAACCGCTGCGAAAGATTCGTCAGTTTTGTGACTTACTCGTCAAACAGTACGATCGGGATCGGGTCCTGAACGAAACCTACCTGGATCGGATCCGCTATTCCGCCGCCCGCATGAGTGAGCTGGTGAGTGATTTGCTGGCTTTTTCACAAATTTCCAATGCTACGCCCGAGCTAAAGCTGGTAGACCTGAACAAAATCCTGGACCGGGTTCAGGAAAACTTATCCGTTTCGCTGGAGGAAACGCAGGCTCAATTGCAGATTGCTCCGTTACCAAACGTGATGGGCGATACCCTGCAACTCGAGCAACTCTGGCAAAATCTGGTATCCAATGCTCTGAAGTTCAGTAGTAAAGACCAAAGTGGGCATAAGCAAATTCCCCAGATTGTCATCAATGCCCAGGTTGTACCGCTTACCCAGTTACCAGGTCAGTTACAGTTAAAAGCCAGGATGTACCACCAGCTCAGCATTCAGGATAACGGCGTAGGCTTCGACGAAAAATATGCCGAACGTATTTTTGGGGTATTTCAACGGCTGCATGGTAAATCCGAATTCAAGGGTTCGGGCATTGGACTATCCATTTGTCAAAAAGTAGCCCATAATCACGGCGGCCTGATCACCGCAGAGAGTCAGCTGGGGAAAGGTGCTTTATTCCATGTGTACCTGCCCCTGCATCCGTAGAAAACTGAGCGAATTCTTCGCATCGTCCTGCCAGTGGTGTTCCCTTGCACTTTTATCCAAACCCGGGTAATTATACTACTCTAAGGAAATAAGACACCTTTCGCATGATTTTTTAGAAATACTATTTTTTGTCAATCACCCTATCAGACTATGACTCCTTCTTTTTCCTATGATACGCATCCCTTAGTCATTTTAGAAGATGATGAAGATGATCAGCACGTTTATGAAACGATCATTCATGATATAGCTCCTTCCCTTCCGCTTCGGTTCTTCAATAAAGGAGAGGATTTGTTGACAGCTCTGCAAAGTAAAAGTCTGCAACCTTTTCTAATTATCTCAGAAGTGCATCTGGGCGGTATGAGCGGCATGGAGCTTCGAAAGAAACTGGATGAGGATGAGGAAATCAGGACCAAAGCTATTCCGTTTGTTTTCTTTTCTCACCCCATTTATAAAAGAGAACTCGAAGAAGCCTATCATCTAACCATTCAGGGGTTTTTTGAAAAAAGTCCGGATTTGAAAGCTTTTCAAAAGCAGCTCGATTCCGTGATTCGCTACTGGTCGGATTGCAAGCATCCTAATCGCCCTGATGTAAATTAATAATCTGATGAATAGGGCGTTAACCTGAGTTTTTTGAGATCCTGGTAACTCCTTCCGTTTGTAGGTTTGATCAAAAATGGTTTCGTCAGCCTTTGGGCTAACGATTCTGTCCTTCTTTTTGGTTGCTATGATCCTGGCCAGAATCATAGGCAAAGGGGTGTAATCAATGAGCTTGAGCAGGTGCCCATCAAAACCGGCCGCTTACCGGCTTCCTGTCCAAAACCCGTTAGAGCAAGGATGGGTAGCCTTTGGCCCCGGGGGTGTCGGCGAATGTGCTCACAAACCGCAGGGCTTCTTCGGTCCTGGTCCATATCTCAGCCGAACAGGTGCGTTCGGAAGTCGCTTCCAGCGACGCTACTTCTTCTGAGGCCCTACTTTTAGCTAGTTATAGTCCTGTTAGTTCAGCTCCTGCCTTCTGAAGGCCTAATTGACATAAGTACCCAACACGCCCTTACCCACCCGCTATCGGCCTAAGCAAACCTGTTCACCCCAGCTGACTGGCGATTCATCCCTTTTATTTGTTTGCCCGTCTCAGCGGTATTTGCTTTGTTTTGATCAATGAAACAAAGGATATGCTTCGCCTGGCTCGTCACCGAATCGTTTTTAGTACGCAATTCGTCTGTCTATTCTTATTCTGGTATCTGGTTAAATACTATCTGTCGAAGGATACCCTGTACCTGCAGGCGAGCACCTTTCTAGTCGCCCTTGCATTCGCTTTGATGGGCTTGGTTAGTTATCAGCTTGTCATCAAACCCCTTTTTTCTTCCCAACCCGAAAGAAATTTTCCCGGGCGTATCCTTGGCTTCGGAGTCAGTGTTCTTTTTAGTCAGGTTTTCATCGACGTTGTTAGTCCATCGAATTCGATCACCTTTTCCGCTTACGTTGACCGCCTCATTCATCCAGGAAAAGCGATCAAAGCCTTCATCGAATCCCTCAACGGGTGGCTCCGGGGAGCAGAGTTTCTCTCCAGTCTGCTGGGCTTTGTGATTCTATATAGCTTGCTAGGATTCTGTTACCTGGCCGTGGATGCCTTTTATCGACGCAGGCAACTCGCACGAGCCGCCCGGGAGTCTGAACTGGGGTTACTGAAAGCCCAGATCAATCCTCATTTTCTATATAATGCCCTAAATACGATTTATGGTCAATCCCTGCGGGAAAAACAGGTTTCCATCATCGAATCCATTCAACAGATCGCTACGCAGGCCCGGGAAACCCTACCTGTTGAAAGGGACTCGGAACTTCCCGTCTGGTCCGACCGGAAGGTGCTGATCAGGGTAGCCCTTGTGCTGGGGCTGGTGAGCTTTGTTTACTACGCCTATCTTTATTACCTGACCCATGCACCTCTGAAGGAGTTCTCTATGGCGACAGTATGGTACAAAATCATCGCAGGCGTTGAAGGGGCTTTGGTCCAGAGTTTAATCTGGTCGATCTTTACCTATGTCCATTTTAGGTTTTTATTTCAGCCGTTATGGGTCAGAAAGGGCGGAGTTACGGCTGTGCTAAGGAAAGGGCTAACGTACCTGGCAGGCCTCTGGGGCCTGGCGGTTGCGTACTGGATCATCATAAATAGTCAGTTTACCATTAACCAGTGGCTGGTAAGGATGGATTCAGCCTATCAGGCTCTACGCACGGCTTTGGCACGCAGTATTTCTGGGAAGTCACGCATACGTTTCAGGATTACCTGCGGATGCTCAGAAGTGTAATCGTGATTTGGGTCTCTAGCATTATACCCTACGTAAGTACTGCGGTCGTTTATCAGGCTATTCTCTGGTACCACCAGTCCAGGCATCTCGAAAAGCAACTACAGAAGCAAAAGAAACAACAAAGTAATCCCTATGTACTCAGCCAGCTTCAACAATTGCTTAGTACCCAGCCTTCCCTAGCCGGTACGGCTACCGGGCAAAGTCTTCGCGAGTTAATCGCTCTCATGGCCTACGTACAGGGTACAGATGCCGAGAAGCAGGTACGCTTATCCCGGGAACTTGCCTTCATTCAGGCGTATCTTGACTTCCAGCGAAAACGAATTCCTACCGATGCTTCCATCGTCATTCAGACGGAACTTCCCACGCAGATCCCTGAACTTTTGATCGCTCCACTTTTGCTGATTCCATTCATTGAAAACGCCTTTCAGTACGGTATCCGCACGGATGCTCCCTGCTGGATTCGATTGAAGATTAGTTGTAACGATTCGCGACTGGAAATGAAACTGGCTAATTCCGTGGTTCCTAAAACTAGTGTACTGGGCAGCTCCGGCATTGGTCTTAAAAACGTAGAAAAACGGTTGCACTTGCTCTACGCCCATCAGCACACCTTACGGGTAGAATCGGATGAACAGACCTATCAGGTGCAACTTTGTATGAATCTCGACACGATCTAGCTACCTTGCTACGTTACTAAAACCTTGCTATGCTTACCTGCCTGGCCGTTGATGATGAGCCCATTGCTTTGGAAATCATTCAGACTTTTGCCGAATGTATTCCTTTTCTGGAACTGAAAGGCACGTTTACCAATCCCCGTAAAGCACTGGATTTTTTACGCTCGCAAGCGGTGGATTTGATTTTTCTTGATGTCAATATGCCCGTACTGAGTGGACTGGAAATGGCCGAAATCCTTCGCAGGCAAACGGCGGTGATCTTCACGACCGCTTACCCCGAGCATGCCCTGAAAGGCTATGAGCTGGAGGTGACGGATTATCTGCTCAAACCCATTGCCTTTGACCGTTTTTTGCAGGCAACGCAGAAGGTCCGGGATCGCCACCGCTCATCCGGAGCAGTGGCTTCGACACCCCTTTTTGTCAAGGATGGCTACGAATGGGTCAGTATCCAGCCCCATCTGATTGAGTATCTGGAGTCAGCCGACAATTACGTCAAGGTCTGTCAGGCTCAGCAAACCATCTTCGTGAGAAGCAGTCTGCCCGAATTGCTGGAATTGCTTCCTGCGGGTGATTTCGTTCGCGTGCACCGCTCCTTTGTGGTCAATATCCGGTACATCCAACGAATGGGTCGTTCTGAGATTCAAATGGCTTCACGGCAAATTCCTGTAGGAGCGTCCTACCGGGCCCAGCTGGAAAGCCTGCTATAAGCCTAAACGTCTAGTGCTGGAGCAAATTCTAGCTTATCTGATCAAAAGGTGGTACGTGATCTCAGACTGGGGATTGGTTTAATCCTGAGCCTAAATGAGCCTTTCCCTATAAGCTTTAGTAAGAAAATGCTCGTATACGGATGCCTGCTTATATCATCTAATAAAATTATATGATTAATTACACGATTACATATAAATAGCTTATAATATCTGTTTTTAGATTTGATAAATAACCTTCTCAAGGAATTAGTAAAAGTGTAGTTCAGCAAAGTTTTTTGGGTTTACAAATAGTACTAGGTATATCCTTGCTAACCTTTACTAATGCAATAATATTAGACGTAACATAGAGCTATGTTTGGATATTCATTACGAATAGGTCTGGGGCTAATTAGTAAGAGTTAGATTCTTCTGAATTAGATAGAATTAAAAAATTTATCATTAGTAAGTTGTAATGTATACTACGGGTATAGCATTGCAAAGGGAACAGAAGTTCAGCTAGTGGATAGGTTAAAAATCTTATAATGACCCGGAACAAACTTGTAGTACAGGCCATACTGTTTTCCAGAGTACTGCTTTAATCGTGATAGTTCGTTCGGAATAACTTGCTATACTAAGTAGATAATTTACCAGAAATATTTTTATTTTAACTACATTTAGTTGTCCTTAACCTAAGCATTAAAACCAATGCGATTATTCGTTCTCTTTCTCACTGTATTCGTTCGAGAGGCTGTCGCTCAATCTTTTTCAGGCGTAGCAGTTTATCGCGTTGAAACGCGTTTAAAACCCGATACAACCCAGTCCATAGTAAAGACGTGTGAGCTAAGATTCCACGCACAGCAATCGGAATTTCGAACGGTGGATGCCAAACTCGGTGTCCATACCCAAAATACACAGCTATTAAACACATCAGGTACGCAAGGCATCTACAAAGATTTTGCCCAAAACCGAATGCTTGCTCCTGAAAGCTCCAGAACCAGAAAATATTGTGTAGAGGATAGTCTAAAACCCATTCCCTGGGAAATTTCCAGCCAGCGGCGTAACATTGGCGAGTGGCAGTGCCAGTCGGCCCGGGCTGAGGTACGTGGCCGCGAGTACGAAGTATGGTTTGCTCCGGACATACCCCTTCAGGATGGCCCCTGGAAACTATATGGTCTTCCGGGGCTGATTGTGGAAGCCCGTTCCACGGATCGCCGGGTAGTAATGGTGTTGGAAAAATACGCCCTGATGGATCATTCGCTTACGCTTCGTCCGGCTTGTCCTTTCGGTAGCCCCAGGAACGTAAATTCTCCGGAATTTGCCCGGTTACTGGAAGAAGACCTTCGCAATTACGATAAGATGATGAATGCCCGGCCCCTTCCCAAACCAGACGATCAGGGGAATAGCATTACTAGTTTAACCTACCGTTCGAAGGTATACTCCATAGATGTATACCCATTTCAGCTGGAAACAGCGAAATAAGGCTTTCGATTACAGGTATTAAACGTATATACTAAATCGTGATCATTTTTTGGATGAACTATGCGTTTTACTCTATTCTCTTTTTACTGGTGGCGGCAGGATCTACGCTGGCCCAAACGGGTAAAGTACAGGATGAGCAGGGTCAGGGTATTCCGTCGGCTGTCATCTCCGTTCATGCGTTTCAGGGGATGGATACAACCTATCTGACCTACACCAAAAGTAATGCTCAGGGACAATTTACGATCGTATTACCAGCAGGTTCCCTGAAAAACGTGCTGATTCGCGTGCATGCGATGAGCTACGCTCCGACCCAGCTGCCTGCCGGACAATGGGTGGCTCCGCATACGATTACTCTGAAATCCCGTCCGGTTCAGCTCGGCGAAGTAGTGATTACCCGGCCCCGTCCTCCCGTACAGATTAGGGGCGACACGCTGGAATTTAACGTTTAGTCGTTTGCCAATGGTACTGAACGCTCGGTAGAGGATCTGTTGAAACGATTGCCCGGCCTGGAAGTTCGTTCGGATGGGCGTCTGTACTATAACAATCGCCTCATTCGTAAACTTTACCTGGATGGCCAGGAGCTTTTTAGTCAGAACTATACGCTGCTGACCAAAAATCTTGCGGCCAACCTCATTGACAAGGTACAGGCCATTGAGCACCATACGGAAAATCCGCTCCTTCGTGGCATTGAACGATCGGACGAAACAGTACTTAACCTGCAGGTCAAAGCCGAACGGAAAACCCGGCTGATGGGGAATGTGGCGGTTGAATCCGGCACCTTAAAACGGGGCAGCCTGAACGGTAGTTTATTCTCGCTGAAGGGCCGGACCAAGGTCGGCATCATCGGCAGTGCCAATACGATTGGGCAGGAAGTAGCAAGTCCTTTTCCTAACGCCCTCACGGGGGATGCCGCGTTTATGAGTCTGGCTCCTGTCGTGAAAAGTCAGCGGCTTGCCAATGTCGGCCTGGGTATCATAACGCCCAACGAAGTGGAGCGTCGCCGCTTTCTCTTCAACCAGGCCGCCCTGCTGGGTACGGATGTCAATGTACAGCTTTTCAGGAATCTTAAGCTCAAAGTAGAAGGCAATGGCTGGCGAGACCGGCAGCAGGCGGAGGCTATTACCACAACTGAACTTACCTTACCCGAGCGTAAAATCCGACTTCAGGACTCCATCCGGCAAACGGAAAAACCCCGACAGTGGAATGGCCGTCTGCGACTGGATTATACCCCGGGAACCCGCCAGTCGTTTCGCTGGATTGCTGAGATGAACAGTCAGGAACAGACGCAGCGAAATCAGCTTTATACTGCCAACCTGGCCCTTACCGAGCGAGTCAGGCTGGGCAGTACGCTTCGCTCGCAGTCCCAGCACCATGAGCTGGAATGGGTACACAAACTTCGCTCGCAGGATGCCTTCGTCGTAACAACGAATCTGACATCAGTAACCCAACCCCTGACCGCCGACTTTACCAGCCAGCGATACGCCCTTTTTTATGGGTTAAACCCTGCGGACTATCCAGGCTTACACTACGACATTCACCAGCGACGGAACCAATGGCAAGCGAGTATGTTCTGGAAAGCGTCCCGGAGTAAGGATAGTACTTCCCAATCGAAAACGTATTGGAAAGTGGGCATTGAATCGCACTGGCAATCCGACGGGTTTCGTTCGGGTTATTCAGGGCCGGAGCTTCCCGACTCCTCCTGGGCCATTGCAGGGGCGTATCGCCAATGGGTAGTGGTGCCCCTGGCCGAGGTCAAGCAACAAAATCGCCGCTGGGGCTATACTTTTCAGGTGACACTCCCCTGGTATCAACTGGAACATACGGAGGCGGTCCGACGGGCGAATCTCCGATCCACGCGTATGCAGCCGAATGGCATGCTGGGCCTTTCCTACCAGACGCCTTCCCTGCGACAGCTCTTTAGTCTGAATCTCACGCATCGCGTACAGGTACCCGGAGTAGAGAGTATCTGGGATAGCTTCCAACCCAGTTCATACCGTTCCTTTTACAGAGGGCTGGCGGCGTTTCGTCCTGTGAAAACCACTAGCGGACTACTCCTGTTTCGGCATAATCAACTCGCTTCCTACCAGACTTTGATGGGAAATATCAGTTATCAGCTTCGTTCCAAAGGAGTGATTCCCCGGTATACGGTTACGGATTTGTTTTCCTTCAGTTCGCTGGTGCCTTTTGAGGGGAGTATTCAGGACTGGCATATAGGGGGTTCTTGACAAATACTTCCCCCCGATAGCGATGAAATTGCGTTTCGAAAGCACGCTACATCGAGGCCAGCAACCGACGCTGATTAATAGCAGTCAGCGGGTGCAAATCCTGCCTTTTCAATCGATGAGCTATAAGGTTTACCTGCTCAGCACGTTTGATGGGGCCGTAAATGCTGAACTTTCCTTCATGTACCGACAGCTTACGAGCAGAACGGTCATGGAGGTACGACAAAAAACAACCACGTTACAACCCCGCTTATTGCTTACCGGCAAGCTGCACAGGGAATGGAGCGTACAGCTCTGGAATGAAGGTCTGTTCTGGCGAAGCCGGTATTCGCAGACCAATTTTTATCTGGTAGATGCCAGCGTTCGCTATCGGCCTGTGGAAAAGCCCTGGGAAGTCGAATTAGTGGGTCAAAATCTTTTGAATACGCGATACTATTTCACTACGTCTCTCAACGCTGTATACCTGGATGAATCGAGTTACCGCCTTCAGCCACGGTATGTAGCCCTACGGATGAATTGGCGGTTTTAATCAGTACCTAAGAACGACGCTGGTTTAGATTGGATAGGAAACAGCACTTGTCTATTCAGTCAGGTAAACTGGCGGCAAGGCGTAATCACCGATTAGTAGTGCCAATGGTATCAGAAAATCGCTCACACGTTTTTCACTACGGTTAAAGACCCTGTTTAGCAACCGTTACGACGCGTGTACCTTCTTTACATACTCCAGAGGGGTCATTTGATACAGATCCCGGAAACACTTGATGAAGTAAGAGGGGTTTTCAAAACCCACCTGATAGGCCGTTTGAGAGGTGTTGAGCCCCTGTTCCAGAAAAGCCGTCGCACGCTTCAGGCGGTAGTTACGGATGACCTCGCTGACGGAAAGACCCGTTAACGCCTTGATTTTCCGGTGCAGGTTCACCCGGCTCATGTTGACCAGACTGGCGAAGGTTTCCACGCTCAGCGAGGAGTCGTCGAGTCGTTCTTCCAGGAGGCTATAACAGCGGGTTAAAAAGGGATCCTCTGCGGGCTTCTGACTAGGACTTGCCTGAATTAAGCCCTGGCGAGCGTACTGCTGACTAAGCTTTTGCTGCTCAAGCAGATTTCGAATCTTCAGGGTCAGCTCTTCAACGTGGAAAGGTTTCGTCAAATAGCCATTTGCTTTATGCGAAAGCCCTTCAATGCGGCTTTCGTAAGCCGATTTCGCCGTAAGCAGGATGATGGGAATGTGGCTCACCTGCTCATCCTTTCGAATAGCCTGGCACATGGCTAACCCATCCATGACGGGCATCATGATATCACTAATGATCAGATCCGGTACCAGCGAAACCGCCTGCTCATAGCCCTGGCGGCCATTCGTAGCCAGGCTGATGCGGTAATAGGGGGGCAGACTATCCATGATGAACTCCGCCAGTTCGGCATTGTCTTCCACCAGTAACAAGTGAGCCTGAACCTCCTCGGACGTTTCCAGGTCGGATGTTCCTAAGTCAATCGGTTCCGGGGCTGGCGTTTCAGCAAGGGGTTGGTCGGCCGCCGCATACGGCAGAAAGACGACAAAAGTGGTGCCCCGGTTTTGTTCACTGGCTACCTCGATGAAGCCCAGTTGAAGTTCCACCAGTTCTTTTACTAGCGAAAGTCCAATGCCGGTGCCCTGTTTAAAATGGCTCTCATCCACCTGATAGAAACGGTCAAAAATGTGAGGCAAAACCTCGGGAGCAATGCCCATAGCCGTATCAGCCACCGTCAGATAAATACCGGGATCGGTTTCATGCCGGGTATAATGGGCCGGGGGCTGACTGCTCAGACTCACCTGAACCTGATCCCCGCTATGGGAAAACTTAATAGCGTTCGAAAGGAGATTATAGGCAATGCGTTCAAACTTGTCCACGTCAAACCAATAAGTACTGGACAGGCTGTGGCAGCTCAGCGAAAGCTGAATGCCTTTTTGTTCGGCCTCGATCTGAAACGAGTGTACAAGCCGCGTAAAAATTTCTTCCACATTTCCCCGAACCAGCGAAAGTTTCATCATCCCCGACTCAATCTTGGAAAGATCCATGAGCTGGTTGATGAGCCGGAGTAGCTGGTTGGCATTTCGTTCAATGGCCGCCAGCCAGCGTTGCTGGTGGGGCAGTTCGATTTCCTGTTTGAGTCGCTCGGCAGGCGTGAGAATCAACGTGAGAGGGGTACGGAACTCATGCGTGATGTTAGAGAAAAACTTGGTTTTCATCTCATCCACCCACCGAAGTTGCTGAGCCTCTTTTTCCTTGAGCACCATGGCCTGGGTTAATCGATCCTGACGGATTCGGTATTTCACGTAGAGCCCTACTACAGTTCCCGCCAGCAACAGATAGAAGGCATACGCCCACCAGGTGAGATAGAAAGGGGGTCGGATGTGGAGCGAAAGCGTGTACACGTGGGGACTCCACACGCCGCTGGTGTTCGTAACATTTACCTGGAGGGTATACCAGCCCGGGGGCAACTTGGTATAGTGAGCTGCGGAGGCATGACCGATGTAATTCCAGGTGTCATCATAGCCCTGAAGCTGATAACGGTAAGTGAGCTTATGGGGCTGATCGTACTGCAAACCAGCAAAATCGAAAACAATGGAGTTGTGATCGTAGGGCAGATCCAGGGTTTGCAGAGCCGTCAGGGGTTGCCGGAACGGTGTCTGATCAATGGGTGTATTATTGATCAGAACCTGAGTCAGACCCACGGTAGGCTGATAGGAATCCAGAAAGGAGCCCGTGGGTTTAAACAGGGTCCAGCCTTCGATACCCCCAAAGGCCAGTTTCTCAGTAGGCAGGCGAAGGTAATGAAAGCGGTTAAATTCTTCCCCCGGAAGACCATCCGATGCCTGAAACAGGCGAATCTGGTGCGTAACCGGATGAAACTGGCAGAGCCCCTTGTTGGTAGCCAACCAAAAACTGCCCTGTGCATCGGGTAGTATGGAGTAAATGGAATTATCGGGTAGCCCCTGATCCAGGGAAAAGATTTCGCTCGTTCGGGTCGATTTATGAAAACAGATCAGACCGTCGTAGCTTCCAATCCAGAGAAGGTCTTTTCGGACCGGGTCCGGTACCAGCCCAATCAGCTGACTGGTGGGAAGTACCTTCGATGCGTTTTCGTGGGTAAGCTGCTGGATTTGATGCGTGGCACGGTCAATGAGCACCAGACCATCAAATTCAGTGGTTAAATAAATGGTCTTCTCGTCGACGGCAAGATCAACGGGAATAATCGGACGAGCATTTTTCTTTTGTATAGCCCGGGCAAAAACCGAGGCCGGACTCTGGGTTTTCCATTGCCGGGTACCTTCATCAAAGCTAGCCACGTAGCCATCCTGACCAGAAATCCATACTTGGCCCTGAGCATCGAAAGTAAGTCCCCGGATGCCCTGGTACAGGTAATTCTGCGAAAGCAGTTCTGGGGGTAAAGGCAGTAGCACAAAGTGCCGGGCAGCAGCATCCCAGTACCCCAGGTTTTTCCAAAGGCCTACCCAGAGCCGATGCTTTGTATCGTAAGCGGATCGGACGTTGTAACTGGATAACTGGTATTCGGGGTGCTGGGGCGACCAGCCAAAGGTCTGGCCCAGCGAAACGCCAAATTCTTTCTGAAACAAGTCTTCGTGAAACGAATGATGGGTTTCAGAGGTCTGAAAGTAAGGAGCATTTAAATCGATCTGGTGAAGACCCGCCGCATTCGTACCCAGCCAAATCAGTCCCGAGCGATCTACCAGAAAGCTACAGGCTTCTTTCATCGTCTTCAACTGGGTTTCGGCTACCTGACGGATGCCCTGCTGATCATCGTACTGATAGACTTTCCCGTTTAATTCCCAGTACTCCTTTTGATCAGGCCCCCGGCGAATCCAGCGAATCGATAGGTTTTCATCGTGTAAAAACGGAACTGATCGGAAGCTGCGACGTTGCGGATGATAGAAAATAAGCTTTTTGGCATCGCTAAAGATCAACTCTCCATTGGGCCGTTCGATCATGGAAATGATGTCGGTAGACAGGGAGCGGCTACTGCCAAACTCCAGCGGAAAAGGCGTAGACAGGTGCTGAAAACGCCCGGACTCCAAACGGGCCAGGCCGCCCATAGTAATCACCCAGAGGCGGTGCTGGCGATCTTCCAGGATACCCCGTACGGTATTCGAGGGTAAGCCATGCGTTTGCTGAGTAAAATGCGTAAGCTTTTGATGCTTCAGGTCGTAGCAGTACAGACCATTCTCACGCTCAATGCCCCAAATGTTACCTGCGTGGTCGAGCAGCAAACCCTGACTGACAAAGTACTTGGGGTTCTTTCGAAAAAGCGGATCGTTTGCAATGTGCGTAATTTGCTCGGTAACCGGATCAAATACATCCAGAGCGGTACTTTCATACTGAATCCAGATGCGATTCTGGGCGTCGGGAGTCAAGTAAGCAATTACATTAGAGCTAAGGGTAGTACTATCACGCTTGCTATGCTGAAAAACCTTGAAATGCTTCCCGTCAAAGCGGGCCAGACCATTGCGTGTACTGACCCAGATGAAACCCTGCTGATCCTGTACAAGACCAGAGATAAAAGACTGAGGCAGACCATTTCGGGGGGTAAGGGTGCGTTTAGGGTACGTGAGATTACCTGTTGCAGTAGGTTGACCGATACTGCTAAAAGAAAGTAGACAAAAAATCAGGTACCAAAACCAGTAATAGCTTTGGAGTAATCGTTTCATATTTTGGCGGTAAAGCAACGAATGGGGACTGATAGCTGCTTTGTAATGACAATAATAAGGGCATTCTATAAGCTTATAAAAAAAATGAAGGTGGAATTTAAAAAGAGACTCTATTAATTAACAAATGTTATTATGTATCAGGGGATTGTTCAGTTATTACTAAATTTCTGTCCCAGCTTTGGTTGAGTTGAAGGATCGTCAACCGGGCAGAGGCAGTAGCAGGGAATGAGCAGAAATCCAACAAAATACCTTCTCCCAAGCAGCAATGGCGTTGCAAACGAATGCAAAGAGATAGGGGTGCTCATTCAGAAATCGGAAGCAAAAGCCAGTAGAGGTACTATAACGCTTTGGTCTAAACGTTATAGTATACCTATACTAATAATCGCCTTATGTTTTCGAACGAACAGAATGTCTGGCGTTTATCTAATCAGGTAATAAGCGATCGTTCCCGCCTGCGGGGTTAGTTCTTCAACGCAGCAACGCTTGGGTATGGGTCAGGTAACGTAATACCGCATGAACCGTTTTCACTCATAAACGATCTTAAGAAGGCAAGTTTTACTTTTTAGTCCCTGGAACTGAGTATTCTGGATTCCAAACCTGGGGTAGATAAAAAAAACGGGACTTCTATCGTTAGACAGAAGCCCCAGGGTATCGATTAAGAATTCGGGGGGGTTAAAACTAAGAATCCGGGGTTAAGGGCTTAAACTCGTATCTATACTTTCAGGAAAAAACGTCGGCAACGCATACACTGGTAGTAGCGGGTACTCAAAAAGAATAACGAGTATTTGACTACTAAAGGACGCCGGCGTCTTTCCGTATCATTACAACGGCAGTTAGGACAAGTGGAGGTAGTAGAAATAAAGGCCATAGCGGAGCGGGGGAAACCAGCCATGGAAAAATCCATGGGGGCAAATTGGTTAATGGATTATTGTTGACGGGGTAGCAGAGCATTACCTGGTACAAAGATCATTAGAGCTTTACGGGCAGGCTATCACTCATGTTTCAATTTATACTACCTGGGTAACATACACCTCCAAAAGCCGCGATTATCTTATTCGTCTATGAACTGTCTATATCGGTTGTATGGATGAAAAAGCGTAACACTGACGTTACAAATGATGCTGATGAGGTTACAGGACCGCTGATACAAAGCCGAAATCCGCGTTATGCACAGGTTTTTACTGGGTTTACTTGGATTATGGCATTTGAATGAATCTTTGAAACTAACAAATACTGCTTTCGTTTGAATAAACCCTAACGTACCAGACTATGCACCTTTGTATCAGACAAAAACAAAGAAAAGCATGGCAACAAAAAAAGTTTGGTTCGTTACGGGAGCTTCTAAAGGATTAGGCCTGGCACTGGTAAAACGCCTGTTAGCTGAAGGCTATAAAGTGGCAGCGACTTCACGCAATGTCCAGGCCCTGCAGGAAGAGGTAAATTACAGCGGCGATGCCTTTCTACCCCTGCAGGTAGATTTAAATGATACCCAGGCTATGGCGGATACGGTGCAGCAGATTGGAAGCCAATTTGACACCATCGATGTAGTCGTCAATAATGCCGGTTACGGTCAACTGGGTACGCTGGAAGAACTGAGTGCTGAAGAAGCCCGGGCGAACTTTGATGTAAACGTATTCGGAACCTTGAACGTAATTCGTCAGGTAATGCCGCTATTTCGCGAAAAGAAGGCAGGGGCGTTTTTCAACATCTCTTCCATCGCTGGCTTCCTAGGTACCTTTCCCGGCTGGGGCATTTATAACGCTACCAAGTTTGCGGTGGTCGGCTTAACCGAGGCGTTATCCGCCGAGACGAAGTCCATGGGGATCTCCGCAACGGTTGTATACCCTGGTTACTTCAAAACCAACTTTCTGTTGCAGGGCTCCCTGCGTACGGCGGCACATCCCATTGCCGACTACACAGAAGCACGCGAGCTGGAGACCGTGCATAACGAACACATCAGTGGTAACCAGCCGGGAGACCCCGAAAAGGCGGCAGCGGCCTTTATCCAGGTAGCCGAAATGGACACTAAGCCGCTGCATCTGTTTCTGGGCTCTGATTCCTTCGCCATGGCCAACCATAAAATCGAGATGCTGCAACAGGACCTGAACGCCTTTGAACGCGTAAGCAAATCTACCGATTATTGAGATCCGTCTCATTAGTAGAGTACATCCTACCAGCCACCAGATGGAGAAGTCTGCTGGCTGGTTTTTTCGCTATTCCCCTGCCAGGGAGGAACGGTAGGAAGCCAGCAGATTACGTATATTGTACATCATACAAGCAGGACTATGGAAACGATAGGTATACCGCGGGTCGAACTCGAAACATTCGCGGCAGAGGAGTACAAGATACCCTTGTGGCAGGTGGAGCATTATCCGGTTCATTCCAGCTATTTCATCGTTGAAAATCGTGACGAATATCCGGTCAAGGATTATATCTCCCCCCACCGCAGGAAATTTTACAAGATCTTCCACATGACCTCGGGCACCGGTACGCTTACCATTGGACTGCATCGCTATGCGATGGGACCGGATGAAATCGCTTTTGTTCATCCCGACGAGATTATGTCCTGGCAAACGACCTCCGAGGAAACGGGCGGGCATTTCTGTCTGATTCACCCGGATTATTTCGGCCACGACGCGGACCATGTTCTACAACTCCTGAGACAGTTTTCCTATTTCCAGGCCGACCAGGCCGTTGTCCAGTTGGAGGATCGTCAATCGTTGGTGATTGATAACTGCTTTGCGACCATGCTTACTGAAGATCGGGCCGATGCAGAGGATAAAAAACAGGCCATCCTGTTACAGTTACAACTCGTGTTACTGGAAAGTAAGCGGGCCGGAAAAAACAGGGCTCAAAGGCCCGTTTCAGACAGCTATGGCTACATTTACCGCTTTCTAGCTTTGCTGGAATCTTCCTTCCAGGTACAGAGCCCTGACGATTCGGTACAATTGAAAACCGCCGCCGAGTTCGCGGAGCAGTTGCACGTTCATCCCAATTATTTAAATGCCCTGATTAAAAACCATACGGGCAAAACGCTGCGGGAACATATCCAGGACCGTCTGCTGCACGAAGCAAAAGCCCTGCTGGTACAAACGGATTGGGATATCAACCAGATCAGCGACGGGCTCGGTTTTTCGGGGCAGGCGGCTTTTACTGCCTTTTTCCGTAAGAAGGTCAATGTTTCTCCATCACTGTTTCGCAAAAATAGTTTACGGGCCAATCAACCTCTACTGCAAATCATCCCCTAGTAAGGGATGATCCGTTTACTAGCGTACCCGGAAACGCTTGTAAGCCAGTGTACTATATCCTCGATTCGGCTACAAAGAGTCTGACTTTGGCTACAAAGCCCGTTCTGAGAAGGCTGAGCTTTGCTGCATCATTTCATTCTTTATCACATGCAGTCAAATCAATCAGCAATCGTACCGTCAGAGGTATCCGTTCAATCGAAAGTTGCACTCGTAACCGGTGCTAATCAGGGAGTGGGTTTTCAAATTGCCAAAGCATTAACCGCAAATGGCTACGTGGTTTATGTAGGTTCACGTAACCTGGAAAATGGACAGGCCGCAACAAAAGACATCGGCGGTCAGGCCCGGGCGATTCAGTTAGACGTTACCGTTCCGTCGTCCATTCAGGCCGCTGCGGAGCAGGTGCAAAAGGAGTCTGGCTATCTTGACCTTTTGGTCAATAACGCCGCGATCTCCCACGCCGGTAAGCCAGGCCGTCCCCTCGAAGAGGTTATGCAGGCGAACCGGGCCAGCGTGGCTTCGCTTGAGGAAATGCGTAGTGTCTGGGAAACCAATGTTTTCGGAGTCCTTGCGGTTACGCAGGCTTTTTTACCACTGCTCCGCCAGTCAAAGGCAGCACGTATTGTCAATGTTTCGAGTGCCCTGGGTTCGCTGACTCTGAATTCGGATCCTTCCTGGCCTTATTACGGATCATTCGAAGTGATATATGGAGCATCCAAAACGGCCCTTAATGCCATTACTTTATCGCTGGCCATCGAACTGAAAGAGGCTAAGATTAATGTTCGTGCGGTCAGTCCGGGTTTTACCGCTACGGCCCTCAATAACTTTCAGGGGACGGATACGGTGGAAGAAGGATCGCGTGAGCCCATCCGGGTTGTTCTGGATGAAGAGGGCCCCTCCGGCATATTTACTGGTCCCGGCGAAGCAATGGTACCCTGGTAAAATCTTATACTGCTTGTGGCCAACAATCGTTGGACACAAGCAGTAATCCTATCTATGAAAAACGACGAAAAACTCATTCGGATCAATTGCATATCACAGGTCCATCAGGTATTTGGTTTGCCCAAGCCGCAACATCCACTGATTAGCGTGATGAATTTTACGCTTGGCAATACTCCTGATCTCGCCAACTGCCGGCCTACGATGTGCTGGATTTTTATAAAGTAACTTTTATTACAAAACTAAGCGGTCGGTTGCGTTATGGTCAGGGCCATTACGATTACGACGAGGGCAGTATGTTGTTTGTGGCCCCTAACCAGCTCGTAGGTAGGGGCAATTACGCGGAAAATGCGGAGGGTTATATTTTGCTCATCCATCCCGATTTTTTCCTGGGTCATCCATTAGCCCATAAAATGAAGCAATACGGCTACTTCTCGTACACGGCCAATGAGGCCCTGCATCTGTCAGACAGCGAAAGAGAAGTGATTTTAGCTGTGTACCAAATCATAGAAAAAGAACTGAGTAGCCGCATGGATGAGTTCAGCCAGGATATTGTTATCGCCCAGATTGAACTAATGCTCAGCTACGCCAACCGCTTTTACCGGCGGCAGTTTATTACGCGTAAATCGGTAAACCATGACGTACTACAACGGGTAGAAGCGATTCTGGATGAATATTTCAAAACGGGCCTGTCCTTGCACCAGGGAGTGCCTACGGTACGGTTTCTTTCTGAACATCTGCACATTTCCCCGGGGTATCTGAGCGATCTGCTGCGTTCACTGATTGGCCAGAATACTCAGCAGTACATCCGCTATAAACTAATTGAAAAGGCCAAAGAAAAGCTTTCTACTACCAATTTGAACGTCAGTGAGATTGCTTACGAACTTGGCTTTGAGCACGCTCAATCTTTCAGTAAGTTGTTTAAAAACAAAACCAACCTTTCCCCACTGGAATTCAGGGTAAGTTTCAACTAACGCAGGTTGGGCATAACCTGAAAGTTGAACCTTAATTAGATTCGTCAGCCGACTCTTTTTGCCTCTGCTGTAACACTGCGGCCAGCTGCCAGATTAGGTTCAGGTGTGGCTCCATCTCATCCGGTGTTAAAAGTCGATCGTTGATGTAAAAGGCTGGTCTGCTGTCACCGTGTACGATCAATTTGTACCGCGTACGGTCGGGTGCTACGGTAGTAATGGTGTTCAAATTAGTTTCATCGACGGACTGGTTTACTTTCCAAAAAGGCACGGCGGTTGAGTGACTAACCAGCCGACGGTCCGTTGATCGATTGAAGAAAAACCAGCAGGCAACGCCACTGACCAGTGCAATTGTCAAGGTGTAAAGTAACCCGCTTTTGTTCAGCTGGTTGGCTCGTCTGGGTATCGGTAGCGAGCCTGAGGGGTTTGCAGGTGCCGCTACCGAGGCATGTAGTACGTAGCCTTTTTTAGGAATCGTTTCAATGATCGTTCTGCTGGTATCCTGTAACACTTTTCGAAGGTGGGACACGGATTGCGTTAACGCTTCATCGGCCCCGCCATAGTCATTCCAGATGGTTTTAACCAGCATCTCCCGCGTTACCAGCTGATCGGCATGTTCAGCCAATATGCACAACAGAGTCATCACCCGGGTTTCTAAGCGAACTTCTTCTTCCTGCGTTAAATCTTTAACGACATGCCTGGTTGGGTCAACCAGGTATTTTCCGTTTAGTATGAAGCGTTCAGTCGTCATGCAGAGCTATGTTGGGCACTGAAAGTACGAATAAAACCACCGGCTTTTTGAAGTCCAGGAAATCTAAGGCTTTTCCAAAGCTTTTCTATAGCCATTAACTGTGACAGCATCCTCAGCTTTGTTACCGGCTTGCACCACACAAAAGCCGCTGAACCGACGATGCGACACTTGAACAGAGTAATGGGGTTAGGTTTTTTCTTACTAAGCTTTACGACGGCTTTATACGCTCAGGATCAGCCGTCAGTGAAACTGGATAAGCCGCTAAAAAGCGTAGTGATTGATAGCGTAGTTCAGGCTTTATGCCGTTACTACGTTTATCCGGACCTGGCTGTAGCAATGGGAGCTCACCTAAAAAGTCAAATGAACCAGGGCGTTTACAACACGATCACTGATCCGCACCGCTTGGCCCAGTGGCTCAGCCAAGAGGTACTAAAGATCCACCCCGATAAGCATCTGTCCATCCGGTATGATCCGGCTCTTGAAAAACGAATCCACGCGTTTAATCAAGATCCACACGTAAACCGGAACGCGAATCCGGGGGAGCAACGGCGAAATTTCTTTTTCAAACAGGCGGCAATTCTGCCGGGCAACCTGGGGTATATAGATTTTACCAATTTTGCAGATACCAGCACACTGGCCAGAAATACCGTAAGAGCAGCCCTGCAGTTTGTTGCTTACACCGATGCATTAGTGATTGACCTGAGAAATAATGGCGGGGGAAATGCAGTGATGGCGAGTGAGATGATTCGTTACTTTTTTAATGCACCCACTTTGTTAGGACGGAGCTACAGTCGAATAACGAACACATGGACTGAATCCTGGGCAACCCCTGACGCCGCGGTTACGCATGGCCTGTATGTAGGCATGCCTCTATTTCTGTTAACCAGCAAACGTACCTTCTCGGCCGCGGAAGGACTGACCTACACCTTACAACAACTACGTAAAGCCACGGTGGTGGGCGATACAACCCAGGGCGGGGCTCATTTGACGCGAAGTTTTGCGTTGGGAAATGGCTTTGTGGGTTTTATTCCGTACAGTCGCGGGGAACATGTGTTGACGAAAACGGATTGGGAGCAGGTGGGTGTAGTGCCTGATGTAGTTACGGATGAAGAACAAGCACTTACCAAGGCCCAGCAACACTACTGGTTAAGCAGGCTACGGACTGCCGCCAGTGAAGAAGAACAAAGGAAAATCCGTTGGCAGTTAAACCGGTTGCGAGCAGAGCTTTTTCCTGTATCATTGCCTGTGCCTGTATTGAGTCGATACGTTGGGCAATTTGAGGAATTTGTCTTTACCATTCAAGAAGGACAGTTGATCTCAACCAACCGTAACAGGAAGGGTAAAAAGGACAAGCTCATCCCCCTATCTCCCACGCTCTTTCAGCTTGATACGGAGTCGCAGGTCGAATTTATCAAGGATACGCACGGGAAGTTTACCCGTATGAAATTACTTTTTGATGATGGCTGGGAAGGTATTCTTTCTAAAACGAGCTTGCCCAGATGACCGCTGGCATCATTACGTTCGAAGGATTGGGTCATCACTGCTGCCAGAAGGTCGTCAAATTCGTTTAATGGGCCTTTCGCTTGAAAATTCCTGTAAGAGTCTACCTACAGCGATGTACTCCATCGCCAGTCAGAATAGAGTCGCGGGAGCCAAAACGCGGAGAGAGAAAACCCACAGATTTAAACCTATGCTCGAATATACCTTTCCATTTCAAAAGAAATATAGGATTAAAAGCATACCGACTACGATAAAATATCAATGATTTTAAAACGTTATAAGAAACGTTTTAAAATCATAATACTTATATACATTCCTTTTATGTTTGTATATTCTACTTCTACGTTCATATGGAGTTATTCAATTTTCGTTAGGTAGATGGAACATACATCCTAAGTTTTTGAATGGCTATTTAGGGAAGACTATCTAGCATTCGTCGTTTAACTCAACTTATCCAATCCCAAACTCTTGGCCAGGTATTTCGTGCGATTCTTGGGGCCTTTCCCCTTGGCCGTT
>NZ_NMPS01000235.1:0-23703 GCF_002261125.1 Siphonobacter sp. BAB-5385
TATATTATCTATTAAAGGCATGTTCGGTTAACAAGATTTCATACTTTAAACCTGTTGTAGAATCAAACGTTATGATAAGCTAATAAAGTCGTAACGTCAAGACTACTATGGAGCCTTAACACTAGTCTCCATTACGCGAATCTGTTTCAAATCAACCATAGTAGGTATAAAAAGATCACAATGGAAAATTAGTAAAACACCTTCTATATAGAATAAAAAGAAAAAACGTATCGTTGAGTTGAATATAAATTACTGATTAGAGGGCTACAAGTTTTGACCACATGCCTATACTGTTTCTCTTTTACAGTTACCTCCTGCCATAGTAAATCCTAGACGTTTTGTCGCCGAGCGTTGGTCGTAAATAATTGTTTAATCCTATAAAAAAGCGTACGGAGTTTCAAGAGCATTTAATAAAAATCCAATTAAAGTAGAAGCCCGTGCCTACATTTCTAGGCACGGGCTTCTACTTTAATATTCATTACCAACCCGGATTCTGCAGAGAAGCGGGCATTTTCCGGATTTCTCCGTCGGGAATCGGTAATAGGTACATTTCCGGACGGAAATTATGCCGACGAATGGAGTTCGTAACTTCATAGGTATAATTCGTGCCGGATCTTACAATTCGGATTCGGGTATTGAACCCATTGTTAACCGACATGGCGATTTTCCAGCGGCGAATGTCATTCCAGCGATGATCCTCAAAAGCCAGTTCAATGCGTCGCTCATTGCGGATAAGCTCCCGCATTTCTGCCTGGGTCATGTTCGCTTTCAGTCCGTACAATTGGTCGGCACCGGGCGTAATACCCGCTCGTTTACGAAGGGCTATCAGCTTGGGATAGGCTAGTTCCGGCTTACCGGCTTCAGTAATGGCTTCGGCGTAATTAAGCAGAATTTCCGCGTAGCGAAGTAACGGCCAGCCGCGTTCGGTGGTGAAACTACTATTGGCAGAAACATTTACATCGCACATCTTACGAGCAAAATAGCCGGTCATTTGCCCCGAATACGTATAGCCGTCCGAAGGGGCTCCCTCGTAGGTATAGACGGGTCTCAACGCATTCGCAGAAGGCAGAAAATATAGGGATTCGTTAAAGACGATGGAATAACCCAGCCGCGGATCGCGGTTGTCGTAAGGCTTCGTAGGGTCGTAGCCGGAAGTCGGATCGGTGATTGCTTTTCCGTTCTTCATGGGAAACGACTGAACTAGGCTATGCGTAGGGTACGAGTTGTTCTGGCCACCCCGGGTAGGCATGTTGTAAAAGCCCTCCATATCCCGGTTAGCCGGGCGGTTCTGGAAGAAGATGTACTCCGGATTTACCCGTTTCAAAAAGACCTGATAAAACCCGTAACCATCCGCCGTGGTATTGTCTTCCATCAAGCTATACTGCCCCGAAGCAATGACCGCCTCTGCCGCATCAGCAGCCCGTTGCCAGTGGCTAGCCTGATACGTAGGATAGCTAACAATGGATGCCAGGGTAGCATTTTGCGTCTCCGCTGAACCATTAAAGAGTGGGCTCGCAGCATACAAAAGCATACGCGACTTCAAGGCCAGACAGGCTCCTCTGGTCGCACGGCCGTAGTTTTCTTCCGAGTACTGGGCAACGCTGGGCAGTACCTGAGCCGCAGCGTCGAGTTCGCTGACGACATAATCCACACACTCCTGATAAGAATTTCGGGGCAGATCAATGAAATCGTTGATCTCGAATACCTTATCGCCAATCAGTGGTACGCCACCAAAAACCGTCAGCAGGTTGTAGTAATAGTAAGCCCGAAGAAAGCGAACCTCGGCCGTTACCCGCCGTTGCAACGCGGGCGAAAGCGGCGTGCTGCTGAGTTTGGTAAGCAGAAGATTCACCCGGCGGATGTTGGCGTAAGGTAACGACCAGTATTCACCAAAAGGAAAGTTCAACGGGCTAAGCGTACCACTGTAGAGAATAACGGCCGTTTGCCCAACCCCCGAGTACTTATATTCGGCATCGTCGGTGGCCTGCTCACTATTGCCGTGCGAACTCCAGCGACCTTTGTTGAAACTAAAGCCGATATCACCGTAAATCCGGTTAACAAAAGCCATGGTTCGGAGACTGTCCTGGAAAACGAGCGTCTCGTCAAGGGCACTGGTTTTAGGTTCAAGGAAATCGTCGGCCTGCTGGCAGGCCGAAATTCCCGCCAGGAGAGCAATCGCTAAGCCTGTAATTTTCAGAGTTTTCATACGTACCAATATGTTGGACGGGATTAATGCTTCCTAGAAAGTGGCACTAATGCCCAGGTTAATCAAACGTTGAGGAGGGTAGCTGACCCGATCTGTACCGGAGTTAATCTCAGGATCGAATTCATACAGTCGGTTGAGTTTGGTGAACGTGAACAGGTTCGAACCATTTGCGTAAATCCGCATTTCCGGAATGCCCAGTTTCTGTGTGAATGCCACGGGGAGATTATAGCCGATCTGAGCAGTTCTGAGCCGCAGGAAATTTCCGGAAATATGCCAGAAAGTTGACGGATAGCTAAGCGGATCACTCAGGCCACCCAGCAGTGATAAACGCGGGAATTTGGCTTCATCCCCCAGTTCGGGCGTCCAGGCCTGCTGATGAACAGCCGTAAGGTTGGAGGCAAAGGGACGGATGGATTCCGCAACACCACGGACATTGAAATTGCGGGAACCCTGAAAAAGAAAACTGAAGCTGATGTTTTTGTAACGACCACCCAAATTGATCCCGTATGTGGTGTTAGGAACGTTGGGATACCCCGTTACGGACATGTCAAAAGAATTAATGACGCCATCGCCGTTCAAATCCGCGTACTTTAGATCGCCCGGTAAGGCTCGGACGCTGGTGGTGGGACTAGCGTCAATATCAGCCTGATCCTTGTAGAAACCAATGGCCTGATATACCCGGATCTGGCCGATACTTTTGCCCGTGTAATTCTGGTAGGAATACTGAGAGGCAGGTTCATCCATGAACAGAATCTTGTTCTTGGCTAGGGAATAGTTGCCTCGCACGAAATAGCTGAAGTTCGACCCGATCTTATCTTCAAAACCAAATTCAAGTTCAATACCCCGGTTATTGACGCGACCCAGGTTAACAGGCGGTAAACCCTGCCCAAAGATGGACGAGACCGTTCCCCGTACGGTGAGGATATCAAAACGATTGTTGTCGAAGTAGTTGACGGAACCCGTAATACGGTTTTTCCAGAAAGCAAATTCAACGGCCAGGTCAAGTTTCTTTTCTTTCTCCCAGCTTACCTGTTCATTGGCGAGGGATCCTTCAAAAATACTTTGGTACTGATTGCTTGAATAGCCAAAGTCAGTCGGAACTACGCCGTTGCCAATTCCATAATTCTGCTGATAGTAGTAGCTGAAATTACTACCCAAAGCGTCGTTTCCTACTAACCCATAGGAAGCACGGAATTTAAGCAGATCGACGAAAGGTACGTTGCTTTTGAAGAAGGGCTCCTCCGATAAAACCCATCCGGCGGATACTGCCGGAAACAAACCATATCGGTTGCTGCCAATAAAGCGATCCGAACCATTGTAGCCCGCATTAACCTGAAAAAGGTATTTCTGATCGTAGTCGTAGCTAATTCGTCCGGAATACCCCCGGAAGTTACTGGGAATGAAATTGTAAATAGCATTGCTACTGGCGGCCGTATTTGAGTTGCGGTTCAGTAAGGCTAAGCCCGCAACGTGGTGCTTGCCGAACGTCCGGTCGTAATTCAGATAAGCCTGAACGTTCAGCACGCGGCTGGTACTGCGAGGCGAATACCCCAGGAAGAAACGACGAACCCGAAAAACGTTGGGGTCGCGAGGTTCGTAGGAATCATTGACCGGATCGTAAATGAACGACGGAAACTGATCCCGCGTCATACTACGCGTGTAGTAGTAGTTGCTGGTATAGGCCACCCGGCCGCGAATGCTCAACCCTTTGGTGATGAAATCGAGCTTTTGCGTAGCTTCGGCTACTACGTTCATATTGCTTTCATTATTCCGGTCATACCCGTAATAATTCAGCCGGCCAATGACGTTGTTGACGTTGTAGTTGGGGTTTTCGTTTCGAATCCAGGTACTATAGCCGTACGAACCATCGGGGTTATAGAGTGGATACGCAAAAGGAGCCAACGTCGCAAAACTGCTGTAGTCGTAAAAGAGGTCATTGTAACCAAACGGACTCCCGACACGGGGCACGTTTACCTGGGCAAAGTTGCCAAACAGGTTCATCCGGATGTCCAGCGTTTTCGTCACTTTCATGTCCAGGTTTGACCGATAGTTATACCGCTGCTGGTAGTAATTATTATTGACCCCCTGGCCCGCTCCGAAATCTTTTAGCATTCCATTCTGATAGAGATACCCCAGCGATACAAAATACTTGACCCGCTCGGTACCACCGGAAAGATCCAGGTTGCCCCGGTACTGCTCGCTGAATTTCTTGAACAGGACATCCTTCCAATTGATATTCGGGTGGCCATAGGGATCATTGCCGTTGCGGAATAGCTCCAGATCTTCCTGCGAAAAACGGGGCCTGAAATTCGGATTCGGGTTGGCATTGTTGTCGTTGATCTGAGCCTGATTATACAGCCGGGCCGATTCATAGGCATCCAGATACTGCGGGATTTTTGTGGGCTGCGTTAAACTGCTTTCGATCCGGACGGAAATCTTCGCTGGTCCTTCTTTCCCCCGCCGGGTGGAGACGACGACGACCCCGTTGGCTCCGCGTACCCCGTAAATGGCCGTGGTAGAGGCATCTTTCAGAATAGACAGGTTTTCGATCTCATTGGGGTCGAGGCGGGCAAACTGTTCGTAGGAATATTCAATGTCGTCCACGATGATCAGTGGTCGGTTATTTCCGTTGTATGAGCTAACTCCGCGAATATAGAAGTCGGCTCCATCCGCTCCGGGTCGGCCGGAAGGTTGTTGGGAGAAAAAGCCCGGCAGACGTCCTGCCAGCGTATTCTGGAGACTGGCCGAGGGATTTTCCCGGATTTCCTTTCCACTTACCATACTCACGGCTCCGGTCAGGGTAATTTTCTTTTGTTCGCCAAAACCAACGACGATTACTTCATTAAGCCCCTGCTCTTCCGATTCAAGGGTAACGTTGATCGTGGTCCGGCTACCTACCTGTTCTTCCGCGAGCTTGTAGCCGATGGAGCGAATGACGAGTATGCTGGCACTCCCTTTGATAGTCAGACGGAAATTTCCGTTAGCGTCGGTCGTGGTTCCGTTGGTAGGTACACCTTTCTCGTAAATGGAAACTCCGGGGAGTGCTTCATTTTTGTCAGAAACTGTGCCCTTAATGATTCTATCCTGGCAAAAGCCCGGTAGACTCAAAAGTAAAAGCGGCAATAAAAGCCAATAGATCTTTTTCATAGAAGTACAGTTGAAAAGCTTACCAGCCAGGGTTTTGAAGCAGATTGAGATTTTTGGTAATTTCCTCGTAAGGAAGCGGCATCAGATAGAGCCTGGGCTGGAAAGAAATGGTCGTCACCTGCGTAGGAGTGTAGCTGAAACGTCCGGAGGACACCTGAGTAATTCGCATGCCTCGCAAGGGCTGATTGAACAACGTCTCCGCTAGTTTCCAGCGGCGAACGTCCCAGAAGCGGTGTTCTTCAAACGCCAGTTCGATGCGGCGTTCGTTCTGAATCAGGGCCCGCAATTCATCCTTACTGATTCCTGCCTTGATTCCATAACGACTGTTGGTGCCGGGTTTAATGGCGGCTCGTTTACGAATCAGCATCAGTGCATCTACGGCTTCCTGCGTACGCCCCAGTTCATTGAGAATTTCCGCCTGGTTGAGCAGCGTTTCTGCGTAACGGAAGTAAATGAAGTTATGGCTCTGATTGGTATAGCTGGTGTTATTGGCAAAGTCCGCCATGAACTTGCGTAAGTAATAGCCCGTCTGCGTTTGCACGAGGTTTCCACCCGGCCGGTCCCGACCGCCATCAAAAGTTTCCACCGCCCGCTGGAGCCAGCGTTTGCCATTATAGAATACGGTGAGATCAAAGCGGGAATCCCGATTGATATACGGATTTGTCGGGTCGTAACCGGAAGTCGGATCAGTAATGGCCAGCCCATTGTCCATCGGGAAAGCATCCACCAGATTCTGCGTAGGACTCGTCACGCCCTGACTGGCAGCGGGTGTACCATAGCCGATCGGGGCATTCCAGCTTTCCAGACTGGTGGAATTACCGGACTGTTTAGCCAGAATAACCTCCGCATTTTTCTTAACCGTAAAGATGTTATTGAAGCTAGTCTGAAGGGCGTAGTACTTCAGGTCGATCAGCTCCTGGTTCGCATCCAGTGCTCGCTGCCAGCGGGAAACATCCGTTGTAGTGAAACCCGTGAGTTCTGAACTGGCTCCACCGTTAAAAAGCGGACTGGCTGCGTACAGCAAAACCCGTGCTTTCAGAGCCAGAGCAGCACCGCGGGGAATCCGGCCCCATTCGGTATCGGAAATTGGTTCCTGCCGGAGTGTACTCTTCAGAGCATCGCATTCGCTCACAATGTACTCCAGGCATTCCCGGTAGGTATTGCGGGGCAGGGACAAATCATCGGAAATTGTAAAAATGCGGTCACCGACCAGTGGGATCCCGCCGTAACGTTTCAGCAATTCTGCATAAAGCATGGCACGAATGAAACGGGCCTCCGATTTCCAGGTCAGGATACTTTGGGCCGTAGCTGGAACTTTATCAATATTGGCCAGAAAAATATTTGCCCGGCGGATTCCGGCGTAGCTGTTTGCCCAGTAGGGATCCGGGTTGTTGATGGGATTGATGAAGCCGTTGGCGTAAAACCGAACCACCCGGTTATTCCGCGAAGGGATGGCATCATCGGTAGCGGCATCGAGAAAGTCTCCCGGTCCACTGCCAATCCGATTAAATCCCGAAGGTAGATAGTTATACAGATCGTTCAGATTAAACTGAGCTACCGTGGCAAGACGGTCCTGATCATCCCAAACTAGTTCATCCCTGATCCAGTCCCGGGGCTCAGTTTCCACGCGGGAGCAACTTTGTAGAAAAACAGCAAGTAAAAGACCTGTACCTAAAATAGAAACGATTTTCATAAGGGTAGGCTAGAGTTTTAAGTTGATGCCGAGATTAAAAAGCCGCTGCAGGGGGTAGGCACCATTATAAGCCTCCGGATCAATACGTTGCATGGAATTAAGGGTAAGGAGGTTCGTACCACTGGCAAATACCCGCAGTGATTTTACCCGGATCCGGTCAATGAGCGTTGTAGGGAGGCTATAGCCGATTTCTAGGTTTTTGATACGCAGGTAATCGCCATTACGAACCCAGTACGAAGAAGTTTCGAAGTTGTTGACGTTCGATCCTACGTTCAGGCGGGGGTAGGAAGCTCCGGGATTTCCGGGTGTCCAGCGGTCCAGGTGTGGTTCGAAAGCCGGTCCAAAACCATTATTCTGAAAGGCCCATTCACTGTTGCCTGACAGGTATATGTCCCGGTTGAGGGCCCCCTGAAGTAAAAGGGTCAGATCAAAGGACTTCCAAGTAAGGCCCGCTCCCACTCCAAACGGAACCTGCGGTTTGGTACGGCCAATGGGAGCCATATCCAGCTGATTGATGATGCCATCCTGATTTAAATCACGATACTTAATGTCGCCTGGCTGAGGGGTATACCCGATGATGGTCGCAGCCGACTGGATTTCTGTCGCTGACTGGAACAATCCTTCGGCGATGTAGCCAAATCGTTGATTAACGGGCTGCCCTGTACGTTGCATCCAGGAATATTCGCGGAACACCTCGTCGGAGTAGACAGATTTGGAGTATTGAACACCTACCATCGCATTGACGTAATAGCTCAGCTGTTTGTGGGTTCTCTGATAGTTCAGCTGTAGCTCCCAGCCCCGATAGCGGTTGCGGCCAATGTTTTCTTCTGGAAACGTATTACCCAGGATGCTGCTGTTCCGGCCTCTCCGCATCAACAGATCGTAGTAATTCATTTGGTAATATTCCAGCGTAAAGCCCAATCGGTTCTCCCACAAACCACCCTGAAGTCCGGCATTGAGTTTGTTTGCTTTTTCCCAGGTGATATTGTAATTGGCCAGGGGTTGCTCGGTAATCGCCGTATTAGAACCCGCTCCGGTACCAAAAAATACACTCGGACTATCGAAATACGTCTGAATGTACCGGAAGTATCCGGGCCGGTCATTACCCGTTTTACCCACCGAAGCAAAGGCTTTCAGGTGCGTAAGCCAGGTGAGGGATTTCATGAATTCTTCCTTGCTAAGATTCCAGCCCAGACCAAATGCCGGGAAGAAACCTACCCGAGTACGACCATCTTCGGGATACCGATTCGACCCATTTACTGCAAACGAAGCTTCTGCAATGTATTTACCGCTGTAATTGTAAGAGAAACGGCCTGAAGTTCCCGTAATCGTATACGGTAAATCCGATCCGCCTACGGCATTGTCCCGGTTGCCTAAAACGATCGCCTGAATGCCGTGCTGACCGAACGCCCGGTCATAACCCAGGGCCAGTTCGAGATAGTCGGCCCGAGACTGAAAATCAATACCGTTGTTGTTTGCCTGGTCACCGTTTACGCCAAATTGCTGGTATACATCGGCTGCCGTTTGCTGGAAGACAGCAAAAGTTTTATTGCGGGCAATATTTTCCGAAAGCGTAGCATAATATGACCCCGTTGCCCGAATCCATAATCCTTTTGTTACTTCATCCAGGGTACGTTTCAGGTAGAAATCAGCCAGCATGTCCCGCTGATAATTTTGCCGATAACCTGATCCGATGGCCTGAGCCCAGATATTATTTTGAAACTGCGTTGTACCGCCATACGTGCCGTTGGGATTGTAGATGGGATACGCATTGTTAGGTGTATTAATCAGAGCACTGAAAATGGAAGAGGTTCCGGTAGTATTGGTGTTTGGAATAACATAACCCGCGTCATTGGAATTCAGAATCCGGCCAAATAGATGGATACCTGCACTGAGTTTTGAGTTTAGATTCAGATCGACATTGGAGCGAACCGTGTATACTTTGAAATCATTATTGGTATTATAGGTGTTGATGTCGCTGGTTCGGAGCAGACCCGTTTGGTTCAGGTGTTCAAGCGATACAAAATACCGGGAAAAACTGTTACCTCCACTGGCACTAAAGGTATAGCGATCCATCCGCGAGGACGGTTTGAGTACCTGTTTCCGCCAGTCTACATCGGGATAACGGAAGGGGTCGCTCCTGCTCCGATACCCTTCCAGATCCTGCTGGGTATAAGCCTCCGGTAAGCCGTCGTTGGTCAGGGCTTCATTGTAGAGGCGGGCGTAATCGTATGAACCCAGCGTTTTAGGCTGGCGAAGGGGTTGCTGAACGGCCGTCTGAGCGGTAAACGAGATTCGGGGGCGGCTGGCAAAACCTTTACGCGTGTTCACCAGCAATACGCCATTTGAAGAACGTACGCCCAGCATGGCTGTTGCCAGGGCATCTTTTAATACGGTTACGGATTCAATTTCTTCGAGATCAAAAACGGTGATATTCCGTGGGATCCCGTCAATGACCACGAGCGGTCCCTGATTACGCAGCGACAGAGCGGTACCGTCGCTACCGGGTTCACCCGAACCCTGGATGCTCCCTAGCCCCGCAAACCGGCCTGGCAGGGCATTCAGAAAAGAAGCCACCGGCATTTTGGTCAGGTCATTGTTGTAGACCGTCTGCGTAGATGCTGCCGTGAGGTCAGACTGCATCTGTGTATTGTTAAGCAGACGTACAGGTTTGAGACGCTGGACCGCCGGGTGTTTAGTACTGACGGTAATGGTGGGGAAACGATCGTCCGAAAGGACGTACGTATTCACCAGGGAACCTAATGCCCGGACTTCCAGTACTTCGTTTTTAGCTCCGGCCAGCGAGCAACTGCCATTGGCATCGGTGGTTTTTGAAATCTTCTGGTTGCGATTGATTAGTGTCAACCCAACCATGGGTTCACCGTTTTCATCAATGAGCAGGGGCGTTACAAACGTAACGGTATCCGTAGCGACTTTTACGGGCTTAACGGTTTGAGCCCAGAGCACTGTCGGCCCACTGACGCCAAGCAGCAAAACAGACAGGAAAAGAGGGGGTACAAGTAATCTCATTAGCATAGCAGGTTACACAGATCAAGCAGAAAAATCACCCGGAACGGGTAGTAATGGTGAAAAAATCCGGAGGAGGGCGGGGCAATAACAAGCGGTCTCTTTTCCAGAAACGCGTCAATACGGATAGCATAAGTTTTGGGATAGTCTCGATTTGGAGGATTTTTAATCCAACAAATCATTTGAATAGTTCAAAACTATTGAATAGCTTGGGGGTATGTAGGGGCATTTTTCGTCTAAAACAGGGTATAATCCTGCATCTGCGTGAAAGAATCCCCTCTGGAATGAATCAGCATTACCTAATCACATCACTTCTGCACCTTTTCTCACGCATGTATCGGCTTTTCGCCTGCCTGCTACTTTTCGCTTGGCTAAGCAACTGCCTCCTGATGGGGCAATCACTCAAGTATCGATTTGAGCATATTACGGTCAATGAGGGTTTATCGCACAGCGATGCCATGACCGTGATAGAAGATCATAAAGGATTTTTATGGATAGGCACCAACAAGGGTATCGATCAGTACGACGGGTACCGACTGAAGAAATACACGCTGCCCCAGGAGCAGACGGGAACAACGTTCAGTAATCGAATTCGAAGTTTACGAATCGGTGCCGACGGCAGGTTATGGACCGGCGGAGAAGGCATGAGTCTGTATTATTATGATGCCTCGACGGATCAATTTCGGAAAGTAAAACCCGGACCCACGATTGATCCGGAACGCTATACATTGCTAACGGACATACGAACCCTGGCCATTGACAAACGGGGTACCGTATGGGTAGGTACGCGGCAAGGGGGCGTACTGGGTGTACGCGTCGATCAGTCGGGAATCATCGAAACGCTCGAACAGATCAAGATTCCAAACCAGGGAGGCAATTGGGCCATTGAAAAGCTGACTCTCGACACGCAGGGTCGCCTCTGGATTGGTGCTCTGGGCGGAGGTCTCTGGTACTACACCATACCTTCTAAACTGGCCTCTGGCCAGGCGGAACCTTTTGTTGCACTTCCAATTGCCAACGTTCGCGGTCTGTATCTGGACCAGCAGGCTAATCTCTGGTTTGCAGACGATACGCGTGTGTACTGGCTAAACCTGGCCGGTAAATCCCTGCAGCCACAGGTTATTGCAGGGCCCTTCGAAGGAATCGGAAGTGTATACAGAGATTCGTTCGGGCAGTTGTGGGTGGGAACAAACCAGGGTTTACACTACTTGAAATTTGCCGCTGCCTCGAAGCAGACGCCACCGGTACCGCAGGATTCAGGGGAAACTTTCTTACCCGAAGACGCCAACGAACACAGTATCAATTCCAGCCGAATTCATGAGATTTATGAAGATCGCTTTCATAACCTCTGGTTAGCGGCCTCTGCGGGTGGAATCAATAAACTCAACCTGCGTTCCAAGCCTTTTCATCATCTGCATCGGCTGGCCTCGCAAAGCCCTACACTTTCCAGTAATTACATAAATGCTGTGATCAGTGATCAGGACATGCTCTGGATTGGTACTCGAAACGGTATATCCCAGTATAACCGCTCCAGCCAAACCTATCGGAATTTCCTGAGTTTACCCGCCAACATGAACGGGATGGACGTTTCGACGCTGTACAAAGCCAGCAATGGAAGTATATGGGCAGGCACCCGCTATGGTGGGTTATGGAAGAAAAACATAGGAGAAACGGGTTTTCAGGCGATAGCGAATCCTTCCAAAGATCGTCCCTGGACCATCACCAGTATTGAAAGCATCGCTGAAGACCCGTTTCATACCATTTGGGTAGCAACCTATAACCGGGGCCTGTATCGGTATTCTCTGAATGGTAATTTACTCGCCCATTATCATCCACAAAATAACAGCCTGCCGACCAATCGTCTGACGTGCCTGTTGGCCGATGAGAAAACCCTTTGGATCAGTACCCGCGACAATGGTGTGTTGCAGTGTCAGCTTGATCAGGATTCACTGCGGGTACAAAAACAGTATGTGCATGACCCGGCAGATGTTCATTCCCTGCAGGTAAACTACGCCTGGCCCCTGCAAAAGGATACCAAAGGGAATCTCTGGATTGGAACGATTGGCGGAGGATTACACCAGCTAAACCTGTCCACCGGACAGATGCAAAGGTGGTTAGCTCAGGTGTCCGAAACGGACGTAGAAAGTATTCTGCTGGATGAAAAGGGCCACGTATGGATCGGCGGCGAAGGGCTATACGATTTTGATCCCGTATCCCGGCAGGTCATTCACTACGATGTGACGGATGGCTTGCAAAGTAATTCTTTCAAAGTAGGTGCCGCCTTCCGGGGGGCGGATCAGACGTTGTACTGGGGTGGAGCGAATGGCATTACCTTTTTCAAACCATCGCTGCTTACCCAGAACCGTATTGCTCCACTGGTGCGAATTACGGGACTCCGCATTCACAATCAGCATGTAGGCGTAGGCGACACCTTGCATGGTCGGGTTCTGATTGACAAACCGCTGGACGAACACCCACACATTGAGATTAGTCACGCAGAAAATGATTTTTCTATCGAATTTGTGGGCCTGGATTACATCAGTCCTTCCAAGCATCAATACAAATACCGGCTAGTTGGTTTTAATGCCGACTGGATACAAACTACGCCGGGTCAGCGTCTGGTGAGTTTTACGAATCTGCCCGCTGGAACGTATCGCTTCGAGGTAAAAGCTCGCAACGCAGACGGCATCTGGTCGGAAAAAGCGGCCGTATTGGTTTTTAACATTCTTCCGCCCTGGTACCAGAGTCCCTGGGCGTACCTGCTGTACACGGGGGTATTACTGCTGGCTTTACTACTGTACCGAAAAGTGACCCTTCACCAGCAAAAACTCAAAAATGAGGTGCATCTCAAGGAGATTCTGTACCAAAAAGAGAAGGAGTTAACGGATTTAAAACTGAATTTCTTCACTCAGGTTTCGCACGAGTTACGTACGCCATTAACGCTCATTATGGGGCCCGTTGAAGAACTGATGCAGGGAAAGACTGCCGAAATGGCCCGCCGGGAGCAACTGCTGTTAGTGCATCGGCAGGCTCAGAAACTCAATAATCTGGTCAACGAACTCCTGGATTTCCGAAAAACGGAAAGTGGCAACGCAAAGCTACAGGCTCAACGGGCAGATATCGTTGCTTTTTTGAAGGAACTGTTTGTGCTGTTTAGCTTTAGAGCCGAGGAGCAGCAAATCAACTATCGATTCGAAAGTAGCCATTCCGAATTGTTCATGGCCTTTGATCCAGCCAAAATGGAAACGGTTATTTCCAACCTGCTTTCTAATGCCCTGAAATTTACGCCAGCGGGCGAGACGATCCGCCTTGTGGTAACGCTAGAGCAGGAACAACACGTGCATATCGTAGTGGAAGACACGGGGTATGGCATCGCTCCTGAGGAACTGGATCGCATTTTCGACCCTTATTACCAAGCTCATCAGTCAGGTTCATTCCCGGTAAAGGGAACAGGAATCGGGTTGCTCTGGTTAAAAGTATGGTAGCATTACACCAGGGCCAGATCAGCGTAGAAAGTCAGCCCGAAGAAGGCACGCGGTTTGTCGTAGCATTGCCGTTATGTCAACCCGAAGTCATGGTCAGTCCACCGCCGGTGTTTGTCTACGAGGAAGAGGTTCTTCCCCATGAGCTGATACCCGCGGCTGGTACGGACTTCAGAATTTTGATTGTCGAAGATGATAAAGATGTGCAACAGTATCTCCAGCAGCTTTTGTCCAGCTATGCCCTGACAGTTGCCGAGCATGGACTTCAAGCTCTTGTGTTGTTGCAGGATCAGACATTTGATCTCGTACTGACGGATGTGATGATGCCCGAAATGAACGGTATTGAACTGTGCAAGAAAATCAGACAATCGCCCAAACTGGCTTACCTGCCCATTGTGATGCTAACGGCTCGCAGTACGGTAGTCGAAGAGCTGGAGGGGCTGTCTATGGGTGCGGATGAGTACATCGCCAAACCGTTTAAACCGCAGGTGTTACTGGCCCGTTTGGACGGCTTGCTGCAAGCCCGCACGCGACTGAAAGAGTACTACCATCGACAGATTTTGCTGCAACCCTCTGAGGTGATTATTCCTAATGCAGACAAGGAATTTCTGGAGAAGGCCATGCGAATCGTGGAGGATCACCTGATGGATGGTGATTTTTCCGTTCAGGACTTACTGGATGCCATGAGCATGAGTCAGTCCGTGTTTTATCGCCGCATGAAGAGTATTACGGGGCAGTCTGTGATTGAATTCATCCGCGATGTACGGATGAAGCGAGCAGCTCAGTTGCTGGCTACCAGCTCTTACCGCATCTCTGAAATTGCGTATATGGTTGGCGTAGAAGATCCCAAGAATTTTCGCAAGTCTTTCCAGCGGGTCTATCAAATGTCCCCGTCGGATTATGTCCGTCAGCACCGCGAAGGGTCCTTCACTTCATCGGACGATACTCCTTAAATGAGAGGCGGCGTATATCCCATCCCGGAACGTACGCCGCCTTTCATTAAGCACTTCTACTACACGTTATTTCTTAATGACGTTGACATGATAGCTTTCGTTGACATCCGTTAACAGTAGGTGATAGACACCCAACGGAAGCCGACTCATATCCAGTTGAACGGTACCTTCTTTGGGCCGGTAATTAGGATGTTCATAAACGACCTGTCCTGCCGTGTTTAGCAGTCGAACCTTTACTGAAGAAAGCGTACGATCGGGTAGCTCAACCGTCAGCACATCCGCAACCGGGTTGGGATAGGCTTTCAGCTGCCGTAACGTTCGGTTGTCAACGGCAATCATGCGACTAATGTTCGTCTTGCCATCGGTATCCTTCTGTACCAGCTGATAGTAGGCCATGCGTCCCTGAGCCTGTGTATCGAAGTACTGGTAGTCACTCGGCCGGGCCGTCGTGCCTTGTCCTTTGATGCGGGCAATGGCCTGGAAGTTTCTGGGTGTATCCAGCGAGCGTTCCAGAACGAAATGATCGTTATTCAGCTCCTGAGCTGTCCGCCAAGTCAGGTAATTACCTTCATTGGCAGCTTTTCCTTCAAAAGAAACCAGCGTAACTGGCAGCGAACGCTCATTGGCTAACGCATTGACGTCATTATCAGCTAAAGCCGTGTTGAAGATTTTGAAATCATCATAGACGTGATCGCTGTAAGGGTCGTTGGGCCATTGAGAACGTCCCAGGTAATTTCGGTTCGTCACGCCCATGTCCATGGGTTTCACCGTAGCACTCTGATCAGTAAATACCAGATTTCCATTTACGAAAAATTTGAAGGTAGTCCCCTGCTGCGTCAGGGCCAGGTGCACCCATTGATCCGTAGGAATGGAGTTGGGGAAGTATACATCGTAGTTCCCACCAGGATACATGATTTTGTAGCGGGATTGTGCCACATTGTCAACCACCCGAGCCTTGGGAACCAGAATCATGAACGTTCCTGTACCCGTACCGAAGTCGAATAAACGCGTGTTATTAGCCAAATTAGCAGGTAATTTAACCCAGGTAGCTATTGTGAAATTGGATAGGGTACTTACGACGCCCGGTTGAAGCTCCAGATAAGAGCGGCCCGTACTGGAAAGGGCTACCGCCGTATTTTTGCCATCGGCCGTCGTGGCCCGGGTAACTATGTCGTTCGGAGCAATGACACCGTCGGTCCAGGTAGCTCCGTCTTTGAGTTGAGCATGGTAGCCTCCCCAATCGTCGTAGGCTGCTATGCCCGTATTTTCGTTAAAGCTCAGATGTACATGCTGCCCTGCCTTAGGTGTGGCCGTTAGTAGCTCAGAAGCCGGGCTTGATCCTTCGGCGTTACGAGCCACCACTTTGTAATAGTACGTCTTCCCGTTTTGGCGGTTTATATCCTCATAGCGAACGGCATTTATCTGCGTTGCAATTGGATTGAACGTGCCATTGGCCTCTTCAGAACGTAAAATGTCATAGGTTACATCATACGCAAAGTCCCAGGTTAATATAGCTTTAGCATCGCTCGAAGCTACGCGTGGATTGCCGACGCCAGACGGAGCGACCAGAGCGGGAGTTGCGATGGAAAGTACCGTAGAGGCCGGACTTTCACCGGCGGAGTTAAGCGAAGTGACTACGTAGTAATAGGTCGTTGCCGGAGTTAGGTTCTCATTGGTAAATTCCCGGGCCATTAGTTGTTCTGCGACGGTCGTAAACGGTCCTTCTGGGCTTAGCGAACGCTTAAGATTATACCCGCGAGTCAGGGTAGCTGGAGCCATCCAGGTAAGTTTGATGCGGGACGCAGAAATTACCTCTCCGGCCAGATTGGTAGGAGCTTGTGGACTCGCGTCACTAATAACGTCGAGCGTGGTGGAATTGACCGTCTGGGTGCCTGATCGACTGTAGGCTTTGATTCGGTACGTAGTTTTGGTACGCACATCGTCCTCAAACGTCATTCGGTCACCTGGGGCATAGCCTGTGAATTCCTGTACACTTACAAAATCGGCGTCGGTACCATCAATCTTTCGTTCCAGTACGTACTTGGAACCCAGTTCACCATTCAAATCATTCCAGCTTAGGGTAACCTTACGGTTATTATCGGCATTGACCGCACTGTAAAGCTGCGGGGAAGACAACTTCCAGGTATGGATGTATTCGTACCGGGGATCAAAGGCTAAGTCAGACTTATTGGCGGCGTAGTACTTACCTGCCGGAGTCAGCGTGTCGCCTAGCACCATCGCCCGCTTGTTCTGAACCCAGTCATAAATAGCATAACGCTCCACGAAAGAAGTCGTATCCAATACGTTCAGAATACCGATCATATCGTTATACTGCTTCTGGAACTGAGCATTTTGATCATCTGGCCAGGCTTCGGTTGTCCAGTTGGCTCCATTGTTCCACTCCGTAATCCAGAGCGGGCGTTTTACCCGGTCGTAGATACTCTTGAGCTGGCTGTACCATTGCTGTGGCGTTTGCCCGCCCCAGTAACAGTGAATGGCCACAAAATCAACCCGGTAATTGAGTTCATTACACTTGCTCATGAAATTGGTAATCCAGGAATTGCCCGGAGAAGCCGGAGCCGGGGAGCCAATCCGATGCCCGGACTTCATCATTTCGGGCCACTGACGAATGGCTTCTTCTACCGTCATGTTGGCCTGATCGGGGCGATCTGGTTCATTGAAGCCTAACAGGTGATTGGCCATGGGTTTTGATCGAATTGCTTCCCAGGAGGGCCAGCCGGCATTTTGACGGATAATCGTATAATCATAGTTGGCAGCCGGGGCTCCCCCAATATTCCAGTCGTAGTACCATGTAGCGTTGATTTTGTCGGGACTCCAGCCCGCTTTGCCTTTTTTACTGATCCAGTCCCACTTGAACACCCGAATGAAGGAGGTTGTTGCGTTCAGGGCTTCGGGCAGGTTATTAATCACGAGATCGGCATCGTTAGCGATAAACACCCGGCTGAAGCCTGATCCGTCGGCATTGGTAGCCAGCGTAGCCATATAGCCACGTTTGAGCTTGAACGACTTAATGGCATTATCGAAAGTATCGAGTTTGTTGTGGTAGGTTTCAATGGCAAACGTGCGGTTGGTTCCCTGCAGGTTTTCCTGCGTAAATGCTTGTAAAGCCGCCTGTGAAGTCTGGTTTCCATTGGGAATCACAACCGTTCCGTTGCCATAGATGGCTACCCGTACCGAAGGATTATTAGCCGCCGACGCACCATTGATAGTGATTTTATCCAGATAATTGGCAATTACCTGAGCAGGTCTGATGTTATCAAAAAAGACCCAGGCCTCATCGGATTGAAGTTCAATCGTTGAATTGACAAAGGGCGTATTTTCTGCCGTCAGGTGAAAATCGGTGGCTCCCGGAATAACCCACTTCGTATTGAAAGTCGTCGATGCCTTCACCACGCGGTCTGTCAAGTTCACCGTCTGCATGGGCTGGGGTACAGTGGAAGTGGGAGCAAAAGCTCCTTCTTCGTAGGTAACAGAGCTGATTTCCATATCCACTGCTCCAGTTGGATAGTTCTTACCAAAGATAAATCGGGACTGAATTTCTACTTTTTTGATCTGTAGCTCAGCAACAGAATATAAGGCCCGATCGCCCGTTAACGTTAGGTAATAAGTTCCGGCTTCTCTGGACGTAAAAACGAAATTGTCCTTCTTGAGTGCGTTCTGTCCCTGGGTCGAAATGACCCGGCTGGAGTAACGATCCGCCAACTTTGTTGTTTTCCCAATACCAACGGTGATATTCCTTCCCCCCGTTGCATTATTGAGGTAAGATGACAGCATCGTAAAATTATAGGTCGTATTGGCCTCCAGATTTACTGGATAGGCATACAGAGCGTCCTTAATGGCATCATTATCGGTTCGCACGTAAAAAATTCTTCCCTGATACTTAACACTATTGTAGTTTTGAGAATGATTGGAGGCATCCATGAAACGAGAACCACTGCTAGCATTTGCTCGATTAAAAATAGTTACGCCAGTCGCCACATTCGACAAAACCCAACCGTAGTCACTGGGCGAACCCAGGTTGTTAGGAGTAGTACCGGCCCAGTTTGCAATGAGATTGTCGCCAATCTCGTTGTAACCAGCGGCATCATTCACTTCCTGTCCATTCACGATATCCCTGATCACGGATAAAGGCTGAGTTTGCAGAAAAGTACCGTTTTGATAAATGTGAGCCTGACCATTGCTGACAGCAACCCGAATGAGCTGTTGCTGACTGTTCTGACTAGTAGACAACGTTGCTGCATTGGCGAGCGAAGCGGTTGATTGGAGCTGCGTAGGGTTCAGGGATAAGCGAAAACCCTTGAGTTCAGAATTGCGGGCTTCCATATCGAGTCCGCGACCCGTAGCTGAATTCACTTTAGCGGCGATTTCCAGCGTATACGCGACGCTTAAGGGATGAAATTTCACTACTGTGTCTACCTGAGAAGCATTCACAAACGAGCGGTTGGAAAGCAGGCTTTGACTGAGCGTAGCCCGGGTAGGGAGTTGAGGTGCCTGAGCCAGCGACTGAAAGGTCCATAGGCACGCCAGCAAGCCCCACAAAAAGAGAGGTCTAGAGTTCTTCATACGAATAAAACAGGTGAGAAATAAGGTAAGAATCAATGGATTGGGACTTCGCAGGGAAGTTTTGCCAACCTAAAAGCTGATTAGATGAATCCGACCAGCTTTGCAAGCAGACCTAAAAGCCAAGGTGATAAGCGTTATTGAAATGGTGAAATAATAAATTGTTATATTGCAAAATAGAGCATATAAAAGCAGTCAAAAGGGTATATTTTTAGTCAAAAAGCGGGCATTTTTTAACATAATAGATGAAAAATATTAAATAAGGCTTGTATTCATACCTCTACCTTGGTTGCTAATGGCATTAGCTCCTTTTAAAACGGGATAGGGCACTCAGCTTGATCTCCAACTTTACTTTTTCCTTTGCTTCTTCCCTAATAGCATGCCTTTCTTCTATACGTATTTCAACGCCAACGTGACCGGCTGGATCAATGAGATAAACTTGCATAGCAAAGAACGGATAGCTATCCTTCCCTCCGGCTTCATAGGCTACTACTTGCTCTTTAACTGGATAGGGCTAGAAGCGATCTTGAAAATCTTGTAAAGGCTCGCTATCAACATACATTTCAGTAATACTCAGATATCGTCATACGCTCAATTCAATCATGTCATCGTCTTTCCGGAGGACTTTCAATTCTAGTAATCATTTCCTACGATCAGAATCCATAGCTTGAGGTAACACTTTGTTGAATAAGTGCTTTCATATTGATGCCGTATGTACAAATGGTTCAAAACTAAAAGAAACTATTTCAAAAAATACTTTGTCATATCTTTTGAAATAGTTTCCCTTTATTTATGTTCTGCTTGTCTGATAAAGATATTCGTCTCTTCCTTGCGTATAATGGCAGTGATTTCGGAGAAACCGATACAGAAACCTTTCATCCAAATAATACTTCGGTTTTCACCCTATAAGAAACTCATTTTTAAAATTATAAAAACGTTACTATAACGATATAATAATAAAATGCATATAATGGCATTTTGAGATTTCACGTAGTTTTTAGTGCCGAAATGTCCACATTTAACGTTTAAAAAGGTCAAATTAAGATAGCAACGCACTATTTGTAATATTCAGCACTAAAAACTACGTGATCTGATCATTTTGATCTTTTTTTAATCTTTTTTGATCTATATTTTGAGTGCTCATAACTATCTAAATATCAGATTTTTACAAACGTCTCGGCACTAATATTATTTATTTCGGCACTAACATTATTTATTTCAGCACGTCAATTATATCTTTCGGCACGTCAATTACTCGACTCAGCACTTTATTTAGTTTGGTAACATGAATACGGAGCTTAAGATTGTCAATGCCCCGCTGCGGGAAACAGTAGTTATGAAGGCAGGTCGGGCCGGAATTGTCGAAGCCCAAATGAATTTGAGCATTCACGAATACCGAGTGTTTTTCAAAATGCTTACTATGGTGGATCGAGAATCCACGGGCAAAGAGCTCCTGCGTATTTCAGTATCTGACATCATTCAAGAGTGTCACCTGACGAATGCCGGCTATCACTACAAAACTTTGAAAGAAGCAGCGTTGTCACTGATGACCCGGCAAATTAAGTTTCCTGGAACACTCGACGGAAAGCCTTACACGTTTTATGTTTCTATTATCGACAAAACCGCTGAGCCTCGTTTTGAAACCGACGATCTGCATTTCCTCACGCGTTTTCATCCCGATTTATTGCCATTTATTCTGGATTTAAAAAGTGAGTTTCTAACTATCAATCGCCAGTACCTCAATCATTTAGGGTCTCCTTACAGCATTAAACTGTATATGGTGCTTAAACATCAATCGCGACAAAATCACCGCTTTGTCACCTATACCTTAGAGCAGCTACGCTTCATATTAAGTATCCCGGAAGATTCTTATCGCAAATATGGAAATCTCAGACAGGTTCTGAACAACTGGGTTTATGAAATAAATGAGTTTACTGACATAACCATTCATTCCGTTACTGAAACAAAAAGAAAGAGGCTTGTCCAGGACGTGACTTTTGAAGTCAGTCATAAGCATAATGCTCATCATCGACTAGAACCCATTTTGCCGGAGACGAGCAGAGTTCCTACAGAGGACATTAAAGACGAGTTATTTGAGGAAATTCGCAACTATAAAATCACCAGGTCTCAATTTGATAACTGGATACAACTCTATGGCCGTGAACACGTTAATTTTCGAATTAAAGTCGGCCTCCGATATATAAAACAGGGAATGATTCGCAAGCCCTATTTCTATATGGATAGTTTGATGAAGAATAAGGAACTTGTTGAGCAGGATGAAGTAAAACCTACTGTGGCAACCTATACACTGCCTAGATCAGTTCCTGCGACAGAAGCTATGCCTAGCCCTACTCTACCCTTAACGTCAAAAAATCTCAAGCAGCAGACGGATGATTTAATGGAAGAGTATTACGAACGGATGAATGAAGCTTGTAACAATTTATTGTCTGTCCGAGAGAATGCTTTGGATTTCCTTGATTACGTTGAACAATTGAGAAAGCAAACGGATAAAACGATAATCGTATCTATGTCCATTCAAAATTTTGATAAAGAACGTCTTACTGCCGAAACGCTTTACGATTACTTCAAAGCCAGTAATAGTGGAATGATGTATACCTTTAAATTACAATACTTTAAGGATCGCCATTCTGCTATCTGGAATGGTATCCGCACCCAGTTGCAAAGCCAAGCGGATCAACTGGGTGCGAAGTTGGATTAATTGTTACTTCTTTTGATTTCGATCCTTACGCAGCTGAGCGTCAATAGCTTCCTGAATATATTCCCGGATAGACATTTTTTTTCTATTCGGGCGTTTGTTCTTCGCACAGATCTCCTTGATTTCTTCGAGTTGACCCACCGTCAATGGGATACTAATGCCTTTAACTTGGTTTGGATCTACTTCTGCATTTTTCTTTTCTATCAACGCTGGATCACTAGCTACTGCTCCACCCTTATTTATAAAAGCCAAAGCCTGCTCATTGATTTCAACGGCATCCACCGCACTCGATTTATTCACCTGCGGCGTAAGTGATTTTGGGAGTCGTAGGGGTTGTGTTTTAGCCATGATTCAGAGATTGTTTTTCAACGTTAGTAGAATCAGTAATTTGGTTAAGAAGTCGGGTGATCATTTTATCAAATTCCAATACGGCAGCCTGACTGGAGTTTTTCGGCATCTCGTAGATGCTTAGACCTGCTGTCGCAGAATGTCCATAGATGGCCCGGGACGTAAGTATATCTTCCAGTAGAGTCAGATTGTCCATCTGATGAATGATGTTTTTACAATCTTCTAAATGGTTCTGAGAAGAAGTATGCGGTACGCGGTTGAGTACACAAAAACTCTTTAAGTAGGGATTATAAAGCTTCGTCTCTTTGACAATTCCGTTTACAATACTAGCCGTCCAAATATCGTAAGCAGAAGGAACCAGTGGAATCAAGAAGGCATCGGAAGCTAGTAATGACGAACGCTGAGCAGTAGTATCTCTACCACCGGTATCAACAATCACATCGTCGTAACGTTTAGCAAAATCCTTCAAGCGTGAATGTACATTACTCCCACTTACCTGAACGCAAGTATACCCCGCCGATTCATCAGCTAGATTTTCTGAACGTATTTCAAAAAACTGACTTGAGGACCCCTGCTCATCGGCATCAACTAACATTACACTTCGGCCTTCTTTTGCGAGATAAATAGCAATATTTGTTGCCAAAGTTGTCTTACCTGAACCTCCTTTTGTCCCTCCTACCGTTAGTATCATATATAGTTGAGATTTAATGATTTATATTAATATTTTAGTACCTATAAAAGTACTTGATTTAGCACTTATCAAGGTGTTATAATGGGGACTAATATAAGTACCTAATTTGAGACTTCAAATAGTATAAACAATTGTATTTAAGCAAAAACTAAATTGGAACTATATTAAGTACCAAGTATGGTACTTAGTCAGATACTGTATGAGTTGGAATATAAGTACCAAATTTGGTACTTATAATGGTATCTTCTAAATACATAAGTTGTGCTAAAGTTAGAGATATATAATGTTTACTGAAGTATCTATTTAAGTACTTGATCAGGTACTATCTATATTATAAGTTAATACCTGATTGGATACTTTGTTCAGTACATAAAGTCATATTGCAATGAACGATTAATCACACCGTATTAGATACCTTTTTAGGTACCTAATACGGTATCTAATTTTAATAAAGTTTAGTACCATTTTAAGTCCCAAATTAGATATTATTGAGGGATGTTTGAACAAGCGGGAAGTGCTTGCAGTGCAGTCAAGGGGCTTCTATCCGGAAATTGATGAAATAGTGCACAAATCAGACCTATACAATCAGTTTAAAGAATATGGCTAAGTAAGAGGTGAAGTGAATAAAGATTTATTATAATGGTAAAGGTTTATGACTTTGCTTAAGAACTGGTTTGTTTTCTCGATTGAGCTAGAAATAATAAACTATGCATGGGATTGAAGATATCCTGTTAGCTTTGTTTTTTTGAGTATATTTACTTAGATTACGCCTACCCCAAAACTCAATTTTGCCCACCTGATCCCTACCTAGTTCAATTTTATCTTTCCATGCGTTACTGCTAAACTATGAAGTCATCAT